>JANNKZ010000138.1:0-16554 GCA_031396515.1 Gammaproteobacteria bacterium | reverse complement strand
GATCACCCAGCGGTCGCCGATCGTGTAGCGCAGCTTCAGCGTGTTGATCTCGTCGACCAGCGAGATGCCGTAGCTGACGTAGAGCCGCGGCGACAGGAACTTGCCGATCACGAGAGCGGCGCCGGCATCGCCGATGCCCTGCGCAATGCCGACGTCGTCGAGCCCGATCTGGCGGCCGAACTGGCCGGCGAGCAGCGCGCCGCCCTGCTGCGCGAGGCTCGCCTGGCCGGACTGCAGCGTGTCGCGGTCGTTGCCCTGCAGGTTGTCGAGCGACTGGCCGACGATCAGGAGCGATGCGACCTGCGCCTGCGGCAGCGGCGGTTCGGAGAACAGCGTCAGCTGCGGCTGGCGCAGCCGGCCGCGCACGATCACGCCGACCGTGTGGATGCCGAGCTTGCGCGAGGCGCGCAGGTCGACGCCCGGGTCGGTGACCGGACCGCCGGTGAAGAGCAGGCGGCCGCGTTCAACCTTGAGTTCGCGCGTGTAGGCGCGGTACTCGCCCTCGTGAATCTGCAGCTCGCCACTCGCGACCGCCGTCTCGTGTGGCGCACTCCGGGTACGCACGCTGCCGCTCACGCGGCCGGTGAGGCCATAAGCCGCGATCTGCACTTTCTCCCCGAGTACGAGGCGCACGTCGGACTCGATCTCGAAGGGCTCGTCGCGGGACGCCTCGACATCCGGCCGCACGATCCGTTCGTCGGCGGACACCAGCACCGCGCCCGCGGTTTCGGCCGGCCGGATGCGCGCCTCAGGAATTGTCACGCTGCCGGTGATGCCGATGCGCCGGTCGGCGAGCGCGAAGCGCAGGTCCGGCGATGCATAGACGCGCGCCTCCGGCACGTCCATGAGCAGCAGCCGCTCGCCCTTCATCGTGAGCTCACCGTTGAGCTTGCGGCCCTGCCATCCCAGCCGGCCGTCGACACCGAGGCTGCCGCCGCCCGCGGTCGCGGTCGCATGCAGTTCGAGCGCGTTCTGGCGGAGCGCCACGGTCGCGTCGGTGCCGCGCAGGCGCAGGTTCGTCTGGTAGAAATCGAAGGCGCCACGCGCGAGCCGCGCCTGGCCGTTCAGCGACGGCGTGCCGAGCTTGCCCGCGACGTCGAGGTCGACCTGCACGATGCCCGAGGCCTGGTCGATGCCCGTGAACAGGAGCGGCAGCAGGCCGAGCTGCTGCGTGACGCCGTGCAGCGTGCCGGTGACGGGCAGTTCGCCGAGCGGCAGGCCGGCGACGCGCATCGCCGTCAGTTTCGCCGTCAGCGAGGTGTCGCTCGCGTCCAGCATGCGCAGGTCGAGCGTGTGGCGTTCCGACGTGCTCTGCAAGGCGAGCACCGTACGGCCCATCGGCACACGTCGTGTCTTGCCGCTCGCCGATTCGTATTCGAGCATGCCGTCCCGGATGTCGGCGCGCACGTCCGCGAGCCAGGGCTGGCCGGCTTTCGCGGAGGCTTTCGCATCCACAGTGAGCGAGCCGTGATAGCGCAGGCTGCCGGGCCGGCCCTGGTCGAGCGTGTCGAGCGGGAACGACTCGGTCTTCGCCTGAACCGACCAGTCGCCGGCGCGCTGCCAGCGCCCTTCGAAGCAGACGCGGCGCTCGCCGGCGACGATGCAGGCGGGCGTGAGTGCGGCGTCGTTCCCGGAAAGCGTGACCTCGGTCCTTTGTTCGAGCCGCCAGTTCGGCGTGCGCGGGCCGACCGCCGTGACTTCCTGCATGCCGAGCGTGAAGCGCGAATCGACCCAGGCGCCCTGGCCGCGCACGGTCACTGCGTCCTCGCCTGCGCCGACCCGCAACTCGATCGCGTGCTCGCGCACGCGCCCGTCTGCGGAGAGCCGCAGGTCCGTCAGCGGAAAGCCCGCTACCTCCATGCCGTTCGAACGCAGCCGAATCCAGGACAACGTGCGGTCGTCGAGGTCGACGTGCGCGTCGCCGGAGAGAATCGTCGCACGGTGGCTGCCGAAGACGAGGTCGTGGCCGGTCATCGCGAGCGCGTAGCTGCGATCGCGCAGGCTGAGCGTCGCATCGATGCGGCCCGCGAGTTCCGGCAGGAACACGGACAGGTCATCGGCCACCAGCCGCGCTTCGAGTTCTTCGCCTTTGCCGAGCGCGCCATCGAGCGCGAGCCGCGCGCTGCCGAGGGTGAGCGATACGCGCTCGAAATGCGTGCGGCCCGCGGCTCGGCGCACCGTGCCGCTGCCGCCCGCAGACTGGCCGCGGAATCTTCCGCCGAGCCGGGCGACGGACAGCGTCCAGGGCGAGTCACCGCCGAAGTCCCGGCCCGAGGCGCTGAAGTCGGCATCGAGCCGCCCGGGCAACTCGGGACGGATGCCCGCGGGATCGATGCCGCGCGCGCGGCCCGCGACCGTCCAGGCGCGCACGGCATCGCGGTCGAGCCGGCCGGTCGCCACGACGCGCCCATCGAGCGTGCGCAGGTCCGAAGCGTCGACGTGAATGGCTGCGGTCGTGAATCGCCCGGAAGCCGTGCCGGAGAACACTGGAGCGACCAGCAGATCGACGACGCCGTTCACGCGCCAGGTGAATTCCTTCCAGCCCGCGAGCACCGCTTCGCCGCGCGGCGAGTGGAACAGCCGTTCGCCGGCGAGCGGCCAGTCGAGGTTCGTCCAGCTGGTGCGCAGGTCGTAACTCGGCTCGTCCGCGAATTCGAAGCTGCCCGCGAGCTTTGCCGCCAAGCCGCCAGCCTCCGTCATCGTCAGTTCCGGAATCGTGACGACGCGGTCGGCGTAGGAGGCGTGACCGTCGATGGCAACGCCCGCGGCCGGCAGGCCGGTGCCGTCCACGCGGCCTTTCGCCAGGTAACGCCACTTGTCGCCGCTGACGTCGAGCGTGGCGCGCAGCGGACCGAATGGCGGTTCGTCGATCCAGCGGGCGAGGTCGAAGCTTTCGATCACGGCCTTTCCCTGCCAGCGCAGGTCGGTCGCCAGGCTCGTCAATTCGATCTCGGCGCGGCCGGTCGCCGGCAGCGCAAACTGCACCTCGGCTCGCAGGCGTCCCAGATCGCCCATCGCGCGCACCACGCCGCCGATCTCGCGGCTCTCGGTCACGGTCCATGCAGCGATGCCCTCGATGCCGAGCGTCTCGCGCGCGAGCACGCGGCCACTCGCGCCCGCGACTGCCCAGGCGCCGGCGTCGGCGCGCCCGTCCTCGAACTCGACCTGGCCGCGCGACACGGTCGCGGAACCGGAGATCGCCCGCAGCCGCAGTTCGGCGCCGCCGTCCGTGTCAATGTCGAGCCGGTCAATCGACGCATCCTGGACCGAGACCGTGAGCCACCCGGGCAGGAATCCCGGCGCTCCCGGCGACTTGCGCCGTTCGTGCACCCGGATCGCGATGGAGGCCGCCTGGACGCGCTCCGCCGCGATGCGTCCCGCGAAAATCTCGCTCGGTTCGTAGTCGGCGGCGAAACGCTCGATGCGGATCGTCGCGCGCTCGTGCTCGATGTCGATCGAATCCGCGGTCAGCGGGCCAATCAACCGGCCGCGCGCGCCGGCGACGTGGATCTTCACACGGTCGAGCGATTCGAGCAGCGCGACCGCGCGCACGAGGCCGGCCTCGGTCGTCACCAGCCAGGCAAAGCCCGCGCCTCCGGCGACCAGGACGGCGGCAATGGCGGCGAGCAGCCAGCGGACCCATTTCCTGCGTGGCCAGGGCATCTCAGAATTCCGGCGTGAAGTTGAGGTGCACGTGCGGGTTGCGGCCGGACTCGGAGATCGATTGCCCGACGTCGATGCCGATGCTCACGAACGGCAGCCGGTAGCGCAGGCCGACGCCCACCGAGTACTCGAGCGGGTCGCCGAAATTGTCGATGGCATTGCCGGCATCCACGAACACCGCGCCGACGAAATTCCGCGGCAGGTCGCGCTGGAGCTCGATGCTGCCGGTCAGCAGATGGCGCGCACCGATGCGGTTGCCGTCCTCGTCCACCGGCGACAGCTCCTCGTACTTATAGCCGCGCACGCTGCGGTCGCCGCCGGCGAAGAAGCGGTACTGCGCCGGCAGCTGCTGGAACTCGCCGACCGCGCTCGCGCCGATCTCGCCGCGGACCTGCAGATGCCAGCGATCGGCCAGCCGGAAGCGACGCTCGTCGCGCACGACGACGCGCGTGAAGTCGGTGTCGGACCCGAGCGACGTCGTCGAGCCGAGCACTTCCACCTGGAACCCGCGCGGCACCGCATTGACGCCGAGGAAGCCCGGCGGCAGCAGCGAATAGGAAATGCCCGGCACCAGCAGCTGGCTCTGCGCGCGCGAGATCTCGGTCGAGTCGCCGTCGACGGTCGTGATCTTGTCGCGCGTGACGTCGGCCGTCACGGACACGACGCGCTGCCAGCGGCCACGCACCTGGGTGAGCCCGACACGGAAGCTGCCGCCGGAGGTCTCGATGTCGGCGCGCTGCTCGTCGAAGCCGCGCAGCTCGAAGGCGAGCTTCTCGAGCGCGGGATCGCTCCACGGGATGGCATAGATGAGCTTGGCGGATTCCTCGATGTCGGAATAGCGCAGTTCCGCGCGCATGCGGTGGCCGCTGCGGTTGATGCGGCGATCCTCCCAGCCGAGCGTCACTCGCGCCCGCGTGTCCGTCGCGTAGCCCACCGCGATCGTGTAGACATTGCGCTTGTTGGGCTCCGCCGCGATGCGGATCGGCGCAATCAGCCGTTCGCGGTCGCGTTGCTCGGGCAGCACCTCGACGACGGCGAAGTACTGCGAGTCGTCGAGTGCAAACTGGGTGCGCAGGAGCGCCCCCGCGTCGAACCAGTCGCCCTCCTTGTAACGCAGGTAGCGCTTCACGAGCCCGGGCTTCAGGAAATCCTGGGCGATGGTGGTCGGTCCGAACCGGTAGCGCTCGCCGGTTTCGAGCGTGACGAAGGCGCGCGCCTCGCGCGCGGCCGGGTCCACCTGCAGGTCGCCGCGGGTGAAGCCGGCGTCGAGATAACCGTTGGCGGCCGCCGCGCGCAGCAATTCGCCCTTCAGGCGGTCGTAGTCCAGGTGGCTCAGGCGCGCGCCGGTCCGGAGCGGAGAGTTTGCGAGCACCTGCGTCAGGAACGGCTCGTCGCGCCCGTTGCCGGTGATCTCGACCTGCTGGTCGACCAGGATGACCGGATCGCCCGGCGCAATCGCGATGCGCGCGTGCCAGACGCCCTCGAACTGCGTGAGCTCCGTTTCGATCTTCGGATCGTAATAGCCGAATGGACGGAGCGCGGTGCGCGCCTCGGCGGGGGCGCGCTGGGCGAGACGCGCGATCATCTCGGGATCGAGCTCGTCCGAGCGCGACAGGCGCTGCAGGCTGGACAATGCCCGCAGGTTTTCGAGCAGCGATCCGTCTACGCCGGTGAATTCCACTTCGAGCTTCTCGGCAGCGTGCGCCACCGGCAGCCAGCCGAGGGTCGCCAGGATGAGAGCGACGGTTGCCGCACGCGGGTACATGAACGATCAGACCCGGCGTCGGCGCCGGCGTTGCACGGCAATGGCGATGATCGCGATCAATGCGACGATCGCGGCGAAGGGCAGCAGCAGGGCGAGCGAGGACAGCATCAGGGATCCGGCGAGTTCGCCGGTCGCATAGACCGGATTGCCGAGACCGCCCGAGACCATGCCGGTCTTCGCGCGGCCGACGGCGTTGAGCGCGTGGCCCGCGGTCGTCACGATGCCGCCCGCACCGATCGCGGTCACCCAGCGGGCCCAGTCGGGCAGCCCGACCATCACGCCCGCGGCCGCGACGATGCCCGCCGCGATCGCGACCGGGGCGGCGATGACGTCGAGCACGTGATCGACGCCCGGGATGTAGTACGCGGCGATTTCCGTGATCGTGGCGACGCCGAGCACGATCAGTACGAGCGGTTCGCCGAGCCACGCGAAACCGGGCGCGGCCTCGACCCAGCCGAGGTGGATTGCGAGCGCGGCGGCGAACAGCGGAACGAAAGCGCGGAAGCCGGCCGCGGCGGCGAGCGCGAGGCCGGCGGCGATCGACAGCAGCGCATTCACCGGTCGGCGAGCGGCCGCGCCGCGCCGGCGTCGTACCACTCCTCGATGAGCCGGAAGGCGATCGACTGCGAGAATGGCAGCATCGAACCCGTGGCGAGCTCGGAGCGGGAGAACCAGCGCGCGTCTTCGAGCTCGCGGTCGCCGAGGCGCACTTCTGACGACTTCGCCTCGGCGCGGAAGCCGAGCATCAGCGAGCGCGGGAACGGCCAGGGCTGGGAAGACTGGTAGGTCATCGCGCCGGTCTCGACGCCGGTTTCCTCGAGCACCTCGCGGCGCACCGCGTCCTCGAGGCTCTCGCCGGGCTCGACGAAGCCCGCGATCGTCGAATAGCGGCCGGCGGGCCAGCCGGGCTGCCGGCCGAGCAGCACGCGATCCCCGTCCGTGACGAGCACGATGATCGCGGGATCGACGCGCGGGAAGAATTCGGTCGCGCAGGCTGCGCGCGTGCAGATCATCACGCGGCCGTTGCGCTCGGGGCGGGTCGGTGAGCCGCAGCTGCCGCAGAAGCGGTGGCGGTGGCGGAACGAGATCATCGCGCGCGCGTAGGCGACGAGCCCGGCCTCGTCGTGCGGCAGGAGCGATGCGGCGAGGCGCAGGTCCGCGAATTCGGCGCCGTCGGGAAGCTCCGGCGGATTCGGCGTCTCAATCTCGGTCGTGAACACCGGGACGCCGCGGTAATCGCCGAGCAGGATCAGCTCGCTGATGTCGATACCGGCGAAGGGCCCGCCATTGAACGGGAGCAGATAAGCGCCGGGGGAGGGCTTGCGGATCACCGGGCAGCGCGAGCGCCAGACCGGAATCAGCCGGGCGGAACCGTTAGCGATCGCGCGCGCGACGGCGTCCGCGTCCGCGTTGGCGAGTTTCAGCCGGTCGACATGCGGCCCGGAAAATACGTTGGGCCGCTCCGCTTCGGCGCGCATCGGCACCTGTTCCGGGAGTTGGGAGCCGCCATTCTAGCAGTCGCCGACCGAGAGGCCGGGGCGCGCCGGGGGCCGGCTCGTCGCGCAGAACTCGCAGGCTTTCGGGCGCTCGGCATAGCGCATGACGACCAGCAGGCTGCCGCAGCCCTCGCAGTCGTCCAGGCAGATTTCGTTCTGCTTTTCCAGCGAACGCAGCAGGTGGCAGGCGTGCTCGAACGAGATCTGCGGATGCTCGAACAGCGACGCGAAGGTCTCGTAAGCCTCGCAGAAGCTCTCGCCCCAGCGCAGCTGCTCGACGCCGCCCGGCGAATGGCCGGCCTCGCGGCGCAGCAGCCCGAGGATGCACAGGAGCGTCGCGAGGCTCGCGGCTTCGCGGCGGATCGCGGCGTTGCGCATGAAGAAGGCGCTCTGGCGCGGGCTCTTGCCGCGGTGGCGGCGGACGTCGCGGCGCCCGGCATCGGCGACATAGGAGCGATAGAGCTTGCGGATCCGGTCGTCGGTCAGGCCGGTCCAGCTCCGGATCGTGCGGGTGCGCGCTTCGTGACCGATGAGGCGCAGGGCGAGGTCGAGCCGCAGCCGGTCGCGGGTGTATCGATCGTCGGTAATTCGCATGTTTGCCGCCTTGATTCGCGTCCATCGTACTGGTAGTTTTACACCAGTCAATCCTAAGTCCGCCGCAGAGCGGACAGTGCGGCAAATCGGACGGTTACGGGGACAAATGCCATGATTCGCCAACAGCCGCTCGCGCTCGCGCCGCCTGCGGGCAGCGCCAACTGGTCGGAACGCACCCTGCTCGACCCGGTCACCCGCCGCGCGCTCTGCTCGATCAACCTCGCATTCCTCGACCTCGCGGCGATCCTCGCGGAAGAGGGGCGCCTGAAGCTCATTTCCGGCCTGCCGCCGCGCGCCGTCGATGCGCTGATCGACCCGGATGCGGCGCAGCGGCTCTGCGAACGCCTGCCGTACTCGCTGTTCGACCTGCGTTTCGCCGACGGCGCTTTCTGGGAGGGTGAGATCGCTGCGGCTGACGGCGTGCAGGACGCGGAACCGGCGCCGCCCACGGATGACCGCGTCGTCGCATTCACGCGCGCCGCGATCACGCTCGCCTGGCATTTGGCGCAGGCGCGCGCGGCCGGCGCGCGGCTCGTGTTCGGCAGTTCCCCCGCGACGATCGCCGCGCTCGCGTCGATGCCGGTCGCGGCGGTAGAGCGCATTGCGCGCCGAATCGCGCCCATCCTGACGGCGCGCTTCGGCTCGCGCGCGCGTTTCTGGCTGCAGTTCGAGGGTTGCGCGACGCGCCCGGACGAACGCTCGGTCTGCCTGCTGCAGCAGCTCGGGCTGCAGATCCAGGGGGCGGAGAGCGCCCGCTCGCAGGCCCTGCAGCGCCGGCCGCGCAGGGGTGTGGCCGCCTGATCCGCTGACGCGCCGCGACTCGGTTGCCGGGATACCGGGCGGCGTTTACGCTGCGCGCTCCATGAAAGCGCTGTCGATCCGCGGCCTGACGAAGACCTACCGCAATGGCGTCGCGGCGCTGCGCGGCATCGATCTCGACGTCGGCGAGGGCGACTTCTTCGCGCTGCTCGGGCCGAACGGCGCCGGCAAGACCACGACCATCGGCATCATCGTGTCGCTCGTTACCAAGAGCGGCGGCCAGGTCTCGGTGTTCGGCCACGACATCGACGGCGCGCTCGACCACGCGAAATCCTGCATCGGCCTCGTGCCGCAGGAGATCAACTTCAACCAGTTCGAGAAGGTGTTCACGATCATCGTGAACCAGGCGGGTTTCTACGGCATTCCGCGCAAGCTCGCGCTCGAGCGGTCGGAGCGCTACCTGCGCCAGCTCCAGCTCTGGGACAAGCGCGACCAGATTGCGCGCTCGTTGTCCGGCGGCATGAAGCGCCGGCTCATGATCGCGCGCGCGCTGGTCCACGAACCGCGCCTGCTGATCCTCGACGAGCCGACTGCCGGCGTGGACATCGAGATCCGGCGCAGCATGTGGACCTTTCTGCGCCAGATCAACGAGCAGGGCACGACCATCATCCTGACGACGCACTATCTCGAGGAGGCGGAGAGCCTCTGCCGCAGCATCGCGATCATCGACGGCGGCCGCATCATCCTGAACGACAGCATGGCGGGCGTGATCCGCAAGCTGAACCAGGAGACTTTCGTGCTGAATTTCCGCGGCGCGACGGCTTCGCCCCCGGTACTTCCCGGATTCGTGTCGCGCATGACGGACGACCACACGCTCGAGGTCGAGGTCACGAAGGAGCAGACGCTGAACGACATCTTTGCGCGCCTGAGCCAGCAGGGCATCGAAGTCGTCAGCATGCGCAACAAGGTGAACCGCCTGGAGGAACTCTTCATGCGCCTGGTCGAGAGCCGGGGCGCCGCCGGCGCGAAGGCGGGCTGAGTGGCGACGGAATCCCTCGGGCGCATCCGCCGGATCGGCCTGGAGACGATCATCCGGCGCGAGTACGGCCGCATTATCCGCATCTGGGGACAGACGCTGGTGCCGCCCGCGGTCACGGCCGCGCTCTACTTCCTGATCTTCGGCAGCCTGATCGGCCGGCGCATCGGCCCGATGGGCGGCGTCGACTACATGCAGTACATCGCGCCCGGCCTGATCATGATGTCGGTGATCAGCAACTCCTACGGCAACGTGGTCTCGAGCTTCTTCGGCGCGAAGTTCGGTAAGCACATCGAGGAACTGCTGGTCGCACCGCTGCCGAACTGGCTGATCGTCGTCGGCTACGTCTCGGGCGGCGTAATGCGCGGGCTCCTGGTCGGCGCGGTCGTCACCGTGGTCGCGCTCTTCTTCACGCGGGTGCCGGTCGAGCACCCGTTGCTGGTCGCGGGCTCCGTGCTCCTGACCTCGATCGTGTTCTCGCTCGGCGGCTTGTTCAACGCGATCTTCGCCAAGAACTTCGACCAGATCTCGTGGTTCCCGACCTTCGTGCTGACGCCGCTGATCTACCTCGGAGGCGTGTTCTATTCGGTCGCGCTGTTGCCCGACTGGGCGGAACGGCTCTCTTACCTGAACCCGATCCTTTACATGGTCAATGCCTTCCGGCACGGCTTCCTGGGCACCAGCGACGTGGACCTCGGTTTTGCATTCCTGATCATGGGCGCGTTTGCCACCGCGATGTTCACCGTCGTGGTGATGCTGATGAACCGCGGCACCGGCATCCGCGAGTAGGAGGGCTACCGGCATGTGCGGCCGCTACGCTTTCTTCTCGCCGGCCGAGGCCGTCCGGCGCACCTTTGAACTCGACCTGTTGCCGGAACTCGAACCGCGATACAACATCGCGCCGACCCAGTCGGTCGCGGCGATCCGCGCGGGCGAGGAGGGCGCGCGTACCCTCTCGACGTTGCACTGGGGGCTGGTGCCGAAGTGGGCGAAGGAGCGCGCGATCGGCAATCGCATGATCAACGCGCGGTCGGAGACGCTCGCGGAGAAGCCGTCGTTCCGCGACGCATTCAAGCGCCGCCGTTGCCTGGTCGCCGCCGACGGCTGGTACGAATGGCAGGTCACGCCGGGCGGCAAGCAGCCATGGTTCATCCGCACGCGCGACGGCGGACCGATCGCGTTCGCGGGATTGTGGGAGCGCTGGAACGACCCGGCGAAAGGGGCGCTGCTCGAGTCCTGTACGATCGTCACGACGGACGCCGCGCAGTCGATCCAGAAGATCCACGATCGCATGCCGGTGGTGCTGCCTGAGGCGGAATGGGCGCGTTGGCTCGACACGGCGTTTTCCGACACGGAGAAATTGTCGGAACTGTTGAAGCCCTGCGACCCGAAAGCGCTCACGGCCTGGCCGGTCAGCCGGCAGGTCAACGCGCCGAAGAATCAGGGGCCGGAACTGATCGAGGAAGACGACTCAGGCGCCGCTATCGGCGCCTGAGCCCACGGTCATTTCTGGGTCCAGTCGCCGCCGCCCTTCTTGTAGTACCAGCCGGCCCGCGCATTCGCGATCCAGCGCTCGGCGAAGGTGCTGCGGATGTCCGCTTCCCACTCCGGGTGTTCATTCGCAGTCGCGATCTCGCGATAGAGCGAATTGCGATCGGCGTTGTCGTCGCTGACCAGCTTGCGCAGGCGGTTGCGGTCGGCGAGCGGGACCGCATTCGCGTCGCGGATCTCGACCAGGCCGTCGGCAGTCAGGCCGATGGCGCCCGAGGTGAAGAACGGATCGAGGTCGCCGGCGCGCGTCTTCATCGACGCGGTCAACGCGCGGATCGCCGGGCTCGACACGTCGAGATCGGCCTCCGCATGGGCGACCGGCACGACGAAATCCGCCACGCCCTGGAGTGCCGCGGCGAACAGGCTGCGCGAGGGAGGCGATATCGACGTCTGCTCCTTGCCGGCGGGGGCTTCGGTCTTTTCCTTGCCCCAGATGTCCTCGATGATGCGGTCCGCAGCTTTTTCAGCCGCGGCGGCCGGGAAGTAGACATTGATGGTTACGCAAGCGGCGAGCGCCAGGCAACTTGTGGCAATCCCCGTCGTGATCCAGCGAATCATTCGCATTCCTCCTTCGCTTCCAGGCCGGTCGAGTCATAGCCTCGCTGCCGGCGGCTGAACCTGTCCTGAACCGATTCTAGCGCAGTGCCCGGCCTCACTCGACCACGATCTCCGACTCCATGATGGTCGCGAGCTGGCGCACGAGACGCGTCCAGGCGACGCGCTTCTGGCTGCCGATCACGTCGATGCGCGGCAGGCCCTTGCCTTTGACGATGTAGTAGCCGTTGGCGGCGGGTTCCACGCCGTCCATCGTGCAGACGTCGTTCACGAGCAGGCAGCTGAGGCCCAGCCGGGCGTAGCCGAAATCGTCGAAGAACCGCAGCAGCCCGCCCTGCAGCGCCGCCGCGACGCCGCCACCGCTGCCGCCGCCGATGCTCGACAGGTTGGTGACGGCGCGCTGGCTGATGCGGTGGTTCGAACGGTCTCCCGGCGGCGTGGCGAACTCCGCGTCGAACGACACCGGCATCCAGTCGAAGGTTTCGAGGTCTTCCATGCGGCCCGACAGCCGCCCGGTGATCATGCCGAACGAGAACGTGTTGGTCAGCAGGCGGAGGTCGAGGTTGTCCACGTCGATGCTGGCGTGCAGGCGCGGGTACTTGCCGAGCGGATCGCGCAGCTGCAGTTCGCGCACGACGACGCGACCGTCGAACACCGTTGCCTCGAGGTTGCCGCCGGTCGTCACGACGCCTTTCGCGAACTGGAGGTCGGGGATGCTGCCGGCGAGCATGCCCTGGAACTCGGGCCAGCCGAAAGCGCGCGCGAGCGGCGCCACGCTGATCGGCTCGATCCGCGCATCGAAACGCACGTACATCTGCTCGGTGCCGGCGTGCCGCACGCGCAGAGTCCCGATCGCGAGGCCGCCGTCGAAGATCGGCAGCAGCTTCGGTTCCAGCAGGCGGAAATGCCGGCCGGTGGTCGCAAAGGGCAGCTCGACCGCGCCGAAATCGATGCCCCAGAGGCGGGCGGCATCCCAGGCGACCGCCGATTCGAACGCGGTGTCGTCGATCGTCCCGCCGAGGGCGCTGCGCAACTCGTCGGAGAACCAGTTGATGCGGCCGCGCAGCCCGGCGACCGAAATCGATCCGGAAGGCGAATCGAGCGCAATGTCCGCGAGCGTGAAGCTGGCGCGCGCTGCGCTGCCGCCCGCAATCTCGATCTCGCCGACCGCGCTGCCCGCGCCCTCGAGGTCCTTCATCGTGGAGTCGATCAGGAACGGCTGGACATAGGCCGGCACGGCGCCGGCGAGCGCGACGTTCTCGACACGGATTTTTGCCTCCTGTAGCAGCGCTTCGCCCTCGAAGTCGATGGTCGCGCTGCCGGATGCGGTCAGCACATCGCGATGCACAATCTTGAGCGCTCGCGCCTCGAAACGGCTGCCGGTCAGGCGTCCTGCGACGTCGAGCACGGCACCGTGCACGCCGAAATCCAGGAAAACGGGATCGCTGTAGGCCTGGCCGGCCGTGACTTCGAGATGCCCGTCCTCCATTTCGAAATCCTTGCCGTCCGCCGCGAGCGAAGCGCGCAGCGCCGCCGCGAGGCCTTCGCCCGCGAGAGTTCCCGCCGCGTCCGCGAAGTTGAGGCCCGAGAGCGAAAGATCGAGCGCGGCGCGCAGCAGGTTGTCCGATCGCCCGTTGGCACGGAGCTTGCCGGTCGCGGCGCCGCCGACTGCAAAGCCTTCGGGCAGCGCCAGCCAGGGCTTCGCGATCGCGGCGACGCGTTCGAGTTCGAGGCCGTCGAGCGTCGCGTCCACTTGCCAGCGCGAATCCGCGAGCGAGAAGCGGATCTTCGAACGGCCGCCGGCAAGCGCGAAGGAATCGAGATCGATCGAGAGCCTGCCATCGGCCCCGGCGCGCGCGTTGAAGCGCGTGTCCTGGCTGCCGAGCGACCCGAGCGCGCCACGCAGGCGGCCGCGCCGGCAGACGAGCGAGTCGCCGGTCACCGTGAGCGACGGGCAATCGAGTTCGAATGCGGCGAGCGGGCCCGTCGCGGCCACGCCGCGTATGCGCGCCGCCCGCGCCGCGACGCGACCGTTCGCGCCTCCGGCGGGCGTCCATTCGACGTCCGCCTCCTCGATCTGGAGCCCCGCGAATTCCACGCGGCCCACGCTCACGCTCACACGTCCTGCGGCCAAGGACGGTTGAGCAAGGCAACCGCAGGCCGCGCCGGCGAGCAGGGCGAAGATTGTCAGCCGGCAGCGGCGCATATGTCAGCCTACGCTCTGGGCTGGCGCCCGCAAAGCACCCGCTGCGACCTTTTGGCCGGCTCGCGCATCCAGGCACTCATGAGAACACTGTCGGCGCTCGCCTTCGCCTTGCTGTCGCTCGCGGGCTGCACGCAGACGGCCCATGAATCGACGCTGCAAGACGTCGTCGCGCAACACGTGGCAGCGCGCGGCGGCGCGGCCGCGATCGAAGCCGTGCAGTCGTTCGAGGGCGACATCGAGATCGTCGAGCCGTCGTTCACCGTCAACGGGCTGTACGTCGCGACCCGCGACGGCAGCATGCGCGTCGACATCTCCGCCGGCGGAGAGCGCGTGTTCACCGAGGCGCTCGATCGCGGCCGTTCCTGGAGCTGGTCGCCGTCGGACGGCGTGAAGGAAGGCACGGCGCAGGGGGCGGTCGCGCTCCGGCATGGCATCGACCTGCCGATCAAGCTCTTCGGCCTGCACGAAATGGCCTCAGGCGGCCATCGCCTGGAACTTCGGGGCCGGGAGACGATCGACGGCACGGAATTCCACGTGCTCCGGCTCACGCTCGCGGACGGATTCGAGACGCTCTATTACCTGAATTCCAAATCGGGCCTCATCGAGCGCGATCGGCAGCGCCGCGCGCTGCACGTTGACGTCGATCCCGAGCCCGTCTGGATCGAGACCCGCTACGAGGACTATCGCCCGGTCGCGGGTGTGCTGTTCGCGCATCGGCAAGTCGAGCGCGAACTCGAATCCGGCACGCTGTTGTCGACCGTCACGCTGCGCGAAGTGCGGATCAATCCGCCGCTCGCCCCGGATCGTTTCGCCCCGCCCTGATCCCCGGTAGCATGGTAGCTTCCCCGGAGGCTCGACCATGGCACTCCAGTTCGAGGTCCACGCCAACATCGCAAGGCCGGTCGCCGAGGTGTTTCGCGCGGTGACCGATCCGAAGCAGCTGTCGTCCTATTTCACGACCGGTGGCGCAAGCGCCGCACCCGCCGAAGGCGCAACCGTCATCTGGAAGTTCGGCGACTATCCCGGCGACATTCCGGTCCGGGTGACGCGGGTCGTGGTGAACGAGCGCATCGAATTCACCTGGGAAACCAACGAGGGCGGCTACGACACCGCGGTCGTCATGCGCTTCGAGGCGCAGGACGGCGGCGCGACGCGGGTCCGGATCTCGGAGTCCGGCTGGCGCGACACCGAGAAGGGACGCGAGAGTTCCTACGGCAACTGCTCGGGCTGGATGCAGATGCTCTGCTGCCTCAAGGCCTGGGCCGAGCACGGGATCAACCTGCGGCAGGGATTCTTCTAGCGGATTCAATCGCTTCCGCCTTTTCGCGGCGGCCTGTCGATTCGGGCACCTCCCGAACGACTAGTTGTCGTATGAACCCTCACACCATGGTCGTTGCCGTACTGTCGGCCGTTGCGGAAGGCCGTCGTCGAGCGATCCAGGAGTCATCGATGCAGTACCTTTGCCTGATCTACGAGGACGAGAAGCAGTGGGAGACGATCCCGCCGGGCGATTCGGCCAAAATAATGGATGAGTTTTTCTCCTACACCGATTCCATCCGCAAGAGCGGACACTATGCGGGCGGCAACGCCCTCCAGCCGACTCGCACGGCGACCACGGTACGCATGCGGCGCGGCCGGGTCGAGACCACCGACGGTCCCTTCGCGGAGACGAAGGAGCAGCTCGGCGGGTACTACCTGCTGAATGCGCGCGACCTGAACGAAGCCATCCAGCTCGCGGCACGCATTCCGGGCGCGCGCCTCGGCTGCGTCGAAGTCCGTCCCGTGATGGAGTTGCAGCCGTGAGATACAGGATCGTCGTCAAGGCCACGAAAGACTCGGAAGCCGGCGTCCTGCCGCCCGACCACCTGCTTGCGGAGATGGCTGCCTACCATGAGGAACTCGCGAAAGCGGGCGTGCTCGTCGACGGTTCCGGGCTGCAGGCAACCTCGAAGGGCTGGCGTGTGCGTTATCGCGGCGCCGGCCGGACCGTGGTCGATGGCCCGTTTGCCGAAACGAAGGAACTCATCGCCGGCTACACGATCATCCAGGTGAAGTCGCGCGCCGAGGCGGTCGAGTGGACGCGCAAGTTTCCGAATCCGACGCTCGACGGCTCCGATTGCGAGATCGAGGTGCGCCAGATGTTCGAACTCGAGGATTTTGGCGAAAGCGACACGCTCGATCGCTTCCGCGAGATCGGCCTGAACGGCGAGGAGAAGCGGGCATGAAATTCGTCTGCATGGGCTATTACAACGAGGAACGATTCGCACGCATGAGCGAAGCCGAGCAGCAGGCGATTACCACCGAGTGCATCGCTTACGACCAGGAGCTGCACAGGAATGGGCATTTTACCGATGGCGTCGCGCTCCAGGCCGCCGCAACCGCGACCACCGTGCAATGGAAGAATGGAAAGGCGGCCTTGACCGACGGGCCGTTCACGGAAACCAAGGAAATACTGGGCGGCATCCTGATACTCGAGGCCAAGGACAAGGAAGAGGCGCTGAACCTGATCAGTCGCCACCCCGGTATCCGCATCGGCCCGTTCGAGATCCGCCCGGCGGACGAGGCCTTCATGGCTCAACACCCGATACTGAAGAAGCAATAGGAGAACGACTATGAGTTACGTGGATGGATACGTGCTGCCGGTCCCGCGCAGGAAACTGGCGGCCTATCGCCGCATGGCGAGCGACGCGGGCAAGATCTGGATGAAAAATGGGGCGCTCCAGTACTTCGAAACCGCGGCCGACGACGTCAAGCCCGGCAAGTGGACCTCGTTTCCGCAAGCCGTGAAGCTGAAGCGCGGCGAAATCGTCGTGTTCTCGTTCATCGTCTATCGCTCGCGCGGCGACCGCAACCGCATCAACAAGAAAGTCATGCAACTGTTCATGACGGATCCCAAGTGGAAGAAATACATGGACCCGAAGAACATGCC
>JANNKZ010000269.1:0-2733 GCA_031396515.1 Gammaproteobacteria bacterium | reverse complement strand
TCCCGAATCCGCCGCGCGCGAAGGGCGCCTACCAGATCGTCCACGGCGACGTCGCGCGCCAGTGCGGCTACTGCGAGCAACTGGGCGTGTTCCAGCGCCCGGCCGCGCGCTGGGCCAAGACCTACGAGGACAGCGCCTTCCGCTGGCTGCTCGGCACGCCGGGCGTCGGGCTGGAGGTGCCGGGCGTCTGTCGCATCCGCCATGTGCAGAAAGGCCGCTACGGCGACAGCAAAACCGCCGCCTTCGTGCGCGGCAATATCCGCCGCGCGAAGTCCAGTATCAGCGAATAATGCGCGCGCGTAGGAATGCGCCCACACGCTTGTCCGTCGTCGCCGCGAAGCGTCGGCCGGATGCGCTTCGGGGCAGCGCAACGTGCTAAGTTGCCCCCGGAGTTGTGTTCTGAACGGAGGTGTCCGATGCGCATAGAAAAATTCCAACGAGCCTGCGTCGCGCTCGTGAGCGTGAGCGTCCTCGCGCTTGGAATGCAAACGCCCGCGGTGGCGGGAATTGTCGGGACGTCGGAAGCGGTTTCCGCGGCCCGGCAGGAACAGTCGCTCTCGACCGTGCAGGCGGCGCTGGCGCGCGATGACGTTCGCGCGAAGCTCGCGGAGCTCGGCGTGGATGCGGCGGAACTGGACGGCCGACTGGCTGCCCTGTCCCCGGCCGAATTGTCGATGCTGGCCGACAAGCTCGACCAAGCACCGGCCGGTGGTGACGTGCTCGTCGTCATCGGCATCGTGTTCGTGGTGCTGCTGATCCTCGAGCTCACCGGCGTCATCGACATCTTCAAGAGGACGTGATCCGGAGCGCGCTGCCGGCGGCGGCGCTGCTCTGGGGACTGGCCGGCTGCGCCGCTTCGCCGACTCTGGCGGAGCGGCTGCCGGCCGGCCTGCCGCGCTCGGTCGAACTCGCGGCCACGCCCTTCTTCCCCCAAAAAGATTACCAGTGCGGCCCGGCCGCGCTTGCGACCGTCCTGAGCGCGAGCGGCGCGCCGACGACGGCCGACGAACTCACGCCGCAGGTATTCCTTCCTGGGCGGCGCGGCAGCCTGCAGGCGGAACTGCTGGGCGCCGCGCGCCGCCATGGCCGCCTGCCGTACGTGATGCCGCCGCAAGGCGACGAACTCGTCGCCGAACTGAACGAAGGCCGTCCCATATTGCTGCTCCAGAACCTGGGCGTCTCGAAATGGCCGCGCTGGCATTACGCGGTGCTCATCGGCTACGACGCAGACAGAAACGTTGCGCTCCTGCGCTCCGGCACCGACAAGCGCGTCGAGATGCGCTGGCAGCGCTTTGCCGCGAGCTGGCATCGCGGCGGGCGCTGGGCGATGACGACGCTGGTGCCGGGAAAGATTCCGCTGCACGCGGATGTCGCGCGCTATGTCGAGGCGGCTGCCGGCCTCGAAGCCGCCGGACGTCGCGCGGAAGCGGGCGCCGCTTACGACGCGGCGATCCAGCGCTGGCCGGAAGCGGCGCTCGCCTGGCTCGGGCGCGGCAATCTCGCCTATGGCGCCGGCCATCTCGACGCCGCGGCGGAGGCCTACCAGCGCGCGGTCACGCTTGCACCGCAGGATGCCGCCGCCCGCAACAACCTGGCGCAGGTGCTGGCCGATGCCGGTTGCGTGGCCGAATCGAAAAAGCAGGTCGAGCGCGCCGCGGCGCTCGCCGCCGGCACCGGCCTTGCCGGCGCCATCGAAGAAACGCGCGCGAAGATCGGGGCGATGACGCCAGCCGCCTGCGCGCTCGCGGACCGGAACTGGCCGGACTGAAGTTCGCGCGCGCTCAGGCTTTCGGCGGCACGTTCGCGTTCAGGCGGAACAGGTTCGTCGGGTCGTACTTCGTCTTGAGCGCGACGAGCCGCTCGAGGTTCGCGCCGTAATTGTCCCGGTCGCGCGTCGACACCGTATCCGTGCCCGCGTAGTTCGAGTAGTAACCCTGCGTGAGCGGCTCGAGCTCGCGCCAGATGGCGCGCATCTGTGCGACCTTCTCATCGGCGCCTTCGGCGCTCTTCCACCCGCTCCAGATGGCCATGACGAAAGCCATGTCGCGCCTCGGAAATGCCGTCGCGTCGCGGGCCACGCGCGAATAGGCGCCGCCACAGTGATCGAAGAAAATGTCGTACAGCTTCGGCGTGCGCTGGAAGACGTCGAGAATGAGGTCGATGCCATCATCCGACAGGCTGCCGACAAAGCCATTCTTGGCATAGCAGTGGATGCCGTCGGGAGCGCCCGCATCGCCGCCCGACTGGATCTTGACGTACGGCATGGGCTTGATGGCGTTCGCGACCGGCTTGCCGAAAGCCTGCAACGGTTTCAGCCATTGCTCGCCTTCGTCGTGGTCCCCGGACCAGCAGGCTTCGACGCCGAAATAGGGAGAACCGTCTTCCCAGTAGATCCCCGGTATCAGGTTGACCACCTCCGGGGCATCCATCGCGATGTCGCGATAGAAGCGCATCGCATCGCGGGCTTGGTCGAACGGCCAGGCGACGAAACCACCGAGGATGATCGGGTTGACCGGATGCAACCGATACTCGATCGCGGTCACGACGCCAAAGTTGCCGCCGCCGCCACGCAGGCCCCAGTACAGGTCCGGGTTCTCATTGTCGTTCGCCTGGACGAATCGGCCGTCTGCGGTAACGACATCGAAGGAAGCGACGTTGTCGCAGGCGAGCCCGAAGCGGCGACCGAGCCGGCCGAACCCGCCGCTCAGCGTGAGTCCGGCCGCGCCGGTGATC
>JANNKZ010000116.1:0-12471 GCA_031396515.1 Gammaproteobacteria bacterium | reverse complement strand
AGCTACGCCCGCCAAAGGCGCGGGATTATATGCGAAAGCCCCCCGCGGCGCGCCATGTGGTGCGCCCGGAGGGACTCGAACCCCCGACCGGCGGATTAGAAATCCGCTGCTCTATCCGGCTGAGCTACGGGCGCATCGCCTAGCGTTTGCAAGGCGCGCCGAGTGTATTACAGGCCCGGAGTCACCGCTTCAGCCGCTCGGCAGCCATTTGCGCGCGCGATTGTGTCTCGGCGTTCTGCCCGCTCGCGATTTCCGACCTGAGCGGTCAAATGCCGATCGGGCTTACGGCGCCGGCAGGAACTGGTCGGGGCAGAGGGATTTGAACCCCCGACCCTCTGCTCCCAAAGCAGATGCGCTACCAGACTGCGCTATGCCCCGACGGGGTTCTGCCTGCGTCGCACCGCGGGCAGGGTTGGCCGCGGGCCCGCATTCTCACGTAGCTGACCGGATGCGTCAATTTGCCGCTTGGCCCCCGGTGACCGTGAATCCGCGCGAGCGGACGTTGTTCTTTTCATGCCACAGTGGCAATTCATGGCCGCAACGGTGTAGATTTCAGGCATCACAATCGCTTGGCGATTGTTGTTTCAGAACCAACAGGGGATTCATCATGACCATTCGTACGCCGCTCGCCAGGGCCATTCGGCTCGCGATCGGAGGCGCCGCCGGACTGACGGCTGCGCTGTCGGCTCCGCTCTCCATGGCGCAGGACGATGACCAGACGGTGTACGTCACCGGTTCGCGCATCGGGCGAGCCGCCGATTTCCAGGGCCCTTCGCCCGTGATCACCGTTGACCGCGAGGCAATCGAGAGTAGCGGCTACAACAATCTGCAGCAGTTGCTTGAAAAGCTCCCGGCCTCCGGCAACGGCACGTTTTCGACCCGCGGCAACAACCAGGATTCGACTGCGAATGGCGCGTCGGCGATCAGCCTGCGCGGCTTGGGCGCGGACGCGACCCTCGTGCTGGTCAACGGCCGTCGCGTTGCGATCAGCCCGTTCGGCGAGAGCATCACGACGAACTTCGTGGACATCAACGCAATCCCGGTGTCCGCGATCGAGCGCGTCGAAGTCCTGAAGGACGGCGCCTCCGCCGTGTACGGCTCTGATGCAGTCGCTGGCGTAGTCAATATCGTGCTGCGCAAGGATTTCGATGGATTCGAGATCAATGCCGGTTATGGCGATGTCAGCAGCGGCAGTAACTCTGAAAAGACGGCATCCGCGATTTGGGGTAACAGCAGCGAGGACGGCAACATCACGCTGATTTTCGATTACTTCAAGAACAGCACGCTGTTCAATGCCGAGCGTGGATCGATGGGATCTGCCGATCAGTCAGCGAGAGGTGGATATGACAACCGCTCCTCGCGTGGCTACCCGGGCAGCTTCACCTTGCAATATGGTGTTCCGTCTCCCGGGAATCCAGCCGTGAGCTTGCCGGACCCCAGTTGTCCGCCGGAGAACGTCGGCGGACCGAGCTGCTTCTTCGATTACGGCCCGTTCAATATTCTGACGCCGGAGTCCGAGCGCACCGGCATGTTGCTGATGGGCACTCGGAATTTTGGCGGTGTCGAGTTCTTCGCCGAACTTGCGGTGCAACACAACACATCGGTCGCGCAGGGCGCGCCGACACCACTCGATGGTGACGCCCTCTTGACAGTGCCGGTCACTCATCCGGATAACCCATACCCGATGATCAATGGCAATGGCGATCCCTTAACCAGCATCCTCATCCGGCGTTACCGCACGGTGGATGCCGGCGCGCGCCAGTGGGACATCGAGACCGACAACCTGCGCGCGCTCGTGGGCATTCGCGGCACGATCAACGATTGGGACTGGGAAGTTGCCGGACAGCGTGGCCGCAGTGAGTCGGACCAGACCGGCGATCGCTCGATGGGTTGGGTCCGGACTGACTTCCTGCAGACTGAGATTGACGCCGGTCGTTACAACCCGTTCGGCGCGACCGTCAATCCGCCGGCGGTGCTCGACAGCATCAGGACAAGCTTGGTCAGGCAGGGGGAATCCGACCTGACGGCATTCGACGCGACCATTACGGGTGACTTGTTCGAGATGTCCGCCGGGTCGGTCCGCATGGCGGCAGGGGCCGAGTATCGGGAAGAAAGCGTTTCCGACGTGCCGGACGACCAGTTCCAGCGGGGCCTGATATTCGGCACCGAGTCAGTGTCGGCAGCCGCGTCGCGCGATATCACGTCGGTTTTCGTCGAGTTCTCGGTGCCACTCCTGACCAATCTCGAATTGGACGTCGCGGGCCGCTATGACGACTACAGCGACTTTGGCGACACCACCAACCCGAAGGTCGCCCTGCGCTGGGCGGTGACCGACGCTTTCGCGATTCGTGGTTCCTGGGGTCAGGGATTCCGCGCGCCGTCACTGGCCCAGATCGGCCTGGGGCCGTCGCAGGAATCACAGTTCTTCCAGGATACGTACTGGTGTGCCGAGCAGGGTGTCGACCCCTGCCCTGTTCTCGATTACACGATCGTGTTCTCAGGGAATCCTGATCTCCAGCCGGAGGAGTCGGAAACTTACAACGTGGGCCTTGTTTGGCAGCCGATGGACACGCTCGACATCGCCATCGACTACTGGGACATCCTGCAGGAAAAGAAGATCGACGAGGTGCCGTTCGGCTTCCTGTACCAGCAATTCTGCAATGTGCAGGTAACCCCCGTGTGCGATCGTCTGGCGCCACTGTCTGGCGACACCCTGGGTGAATTGTCCTCAATCAATGCCAGCTTCATCAATATCGGCGAGCAGTCGGCAAAGGGTATCGATCTGTTGGTCAATTACGCCAGAGAAGTGCGCAGCGCTACCGTGTCGTTCGGTTTCAACTACACGCACTTGCTTGAATTCGAACGCGTAGAGCTGAATGCGACTGGGACCGGGCTGGTAGCCCGGGAGTTGACCGGCGAGTACGAGTATCCGGAAGACCGCTTCCAGTTGACCAGTGACTGGCAGATCGGTGACTGGGGCATCGGCGCGTCATTGAACTACATCGGCAGCTTCGAGGATGCGCCCGATCTGGATCTCGACGGCATCCTGGATTATGACGTCAACAATACACGCCAGGTCGATGCCTACCTGACATCCAACCTTCAAGTGTCCTATTCGGGTATCCAGAAGACGAAGTTGGTGCTGGGGATAGACAACGTGATGGATGAGGATCCGCCGTTCGCATGGGGAGACGGCGACACTGACCTCTATGGCTACGTTTCAAGTCAGCATAGCCCGCGTGGTCGCTTCATCTACACGAAAATGACCTACAACTTCTGATTACTGCTCTATCAATCGGCAGGAAAGGGGCGCTTCGGCGCCCCTTTTCTTTTTGGGGCCGCGATACGCCCATGCGAGAATGCAGGCATGACGGCAAAGATCCTCGACGGCAAGTCGATGGCGGCGGACATCCTGCGCGAAGTGCGCGAGACGACGGACGCGCTCGAGCACCGCGGACGGCGGCGACCTGGCCTCGCGGTCGTCATGGTGGGCGAAGACCCCGCCTCGGCCGTTTACGTGCGCAACAAGCGCCGCGCCTGCGAGCAGGCCGGCATCGCCTCGGTCGCGCACGACCTGCCGGCCGCGACCAGCGGCGACGACCTGCTCGCACTGATCGACCGGTTGAACGCGGATCCCGCGATCGACGGCATCCTCGTGCAGCTGCCGCTGCCGCGGCACATCGAGTCCACCTCCGTGCTCGAGCGCATCGACCCGTCCAAGGACGTGGACGGTTTCCATCCGTACAACATCGGCCGGCTGGTCCAGCGCACGCCGCTGCTGCGGCCCTGCACCCCCTACGGCATCATTTTGATGCTGGAGCGGGCGGGCATCGCGGTGCGCGGCCAGAACGCGGTCGTGGTCGGCCAGAGCAACATCGTCGGCCGGCCGATGGCGCTCGAACTCCTGATGAAGGCCGCGACCATCACCGTCTGCCACAGCGCGACGCGTGACCTGGCGGGCGTGGTCGGCGGGGCGGATATCCTGGTCGCGGCCATGGGCAAGCCGCGCTTCATTCCGGGCGCCTGGATCCGCCCGGGCGCGGTCGTGATCGATGTCGGCATCAACCGGCTGGACGACGGCCGCCTGGTCGGCGACGTCGCCTTCGAGGAAGCGGCGGAGCGCGCCGGCCACATCACGCCCGTACCCGGCGGCGTCGGGCCGATGACGATCGCAACGCTGATGAGCAACACGCTCGAAGCCTGCACGCGCCGCCAGGGCGCGGGCTGAGGCCTACTTCCGGCGCCAGGTCGTCCCGGTCGGGCCGTCCTCGAGCAGGATGCCGCGCGCCGCGAGCGCGTCGCGGATGCGGTCGGACTCGGCCCAGTCCCTGGCCTGGCGCGCGGTGATGCGCGCCTGGATCAGGCGCTCGATTTCGGCCGGATCCGCCGCGCCCTCGCCCTCCGCCGCTCCGGCCGTCAATTCCGAGCGCGTCGCCAGCCAGGCGGCCGGGTCGAGCTCGAGGATGCCGAGCAGCGAACCGAGCTGGCGCAATTCCGCGGCGAGCGTACTGGCACGGCGCTTCTCGCCCGCCGACTTCGCGACGTTCAGTTCGCGCGCGACCGATTGCATGGCGGCAAGCGCTTCCGGCGTATTGAAGTCGTCGTCCATCGCCGCGGCGAAGGCGCGCGTGCCCTCGCCCGCTTCGACTTGGCCCGGCGTGACGTCCCTGAGCGCCAGGTAGAAACGCTGGAGCACGGCGTCGGCCTGCTTCAGGTTTTCCTCGCTGTAATTGACCGGCCCGCGGTAATGGCTCGAGACCAGGAAGGCGCGCAGCACTTCCGGCCGGAGTCGCGGCAGGACTTCGCGCACGGTGAAGAAATTGCCGAGCGACTTCGACATCTTCTCGTCGTCCACGCGCACGAAGCCGTTGTGCATCCAGACGTTCACGAATGCGGCGTCGGTCGCGGCGCAACTCTGCGCGATCTCGTTCTCGTGGTGCGGGAACTTGAGGTCCATGCCGCCGCCGTGGATGTCGAAGTGCCGCCCGAGGATCGCATGGGCCATTGCCGAGCACTCGATGTGCCAGCCGGGCCGGCCCGCGCCCCAGGGCGAATCCCAGGCGGGCTCTCCCGGTTTCGCGCGCTTCCACAGCACGAAGTCGAGCGGATCGCGTTTCGACTCGTCCACCTCCACGCGCGCGCCGGCGCGCAGGTCCGCGAGCTTCCTGCCGGACAGCTGCCCGTACGGCGCGAACTTCGCGACGGCATACAGCACGTCGCCGCTCGCGCCGACGTAGGCGAACCGGCGCTCCACCAGCGTCTCGATCATCCGGACGATTTCGCGCACGTAGCCGGTGGCGCGCGGTTCGTGGTCGGGTTTCACCACTCCGAGCGCCGCGAGGTCCTCGTCGGTCGAGGCGATGTAGCGTGCGGTCAGCGATTCGACCGCTTCCTGCCCTTCACGGGCACGTTGGATGATCTTGTCGTCAATGTCCGTGATGTTCCGGACATAGGTGACGCGGTAGCCGCTCGCCGTAAGCCAGCGACGCACGACGTCGAAGGCGATCTGGCTGCGTGCATGACCGACGTGGATGTGGTCGTACACGGTCATGCCGCAGACGTACATCCCGACCTCGCCCGGCACGATGGGCTTGAACGGCTCCTTGCGCCCGGTCAGCGAATTGTGGATCTGCAGCATCGCGCTCTCTCGTTCTGCTTCTTCTAGTCCGGCCGCATGCGGGCGGCATTCTCGAGCCGCTCGCGCACCAGCGCGGCCGGGATCGCGGCCAGGAGCGCAGCGAGCTCCGGCCCATCGTGCCGGCCGGTCAAGGCGATGCGCAGCGGCCGGTAAATGGCCGCGCCCTTGCGCCCGGTGCGTTCCTTCAGTTGTTCGGCCAGCCGCGCCAGATCGGCACCGGTCGCCGCGAAGGCCGTGAGCGCCGACTCAAAGAAACCGGCGCCCGCCTCCGCGACCACCGCGCGATCCTCGGCCGCCATCGGGCCGAGACCGTCGCCGAGCACGGGCAGCCAGGCGCGCGCGTCGGCCGGCAGCAGCAGGTTGCCCTGCAGCAGGCGCGCCGCGGCGATTCGCCGTTCGCGCAGCCATTCCGGCGGAAATACCGGCGCGAGCCAGTCGGCCGCGGCATCTGCCTCGAGCCGGTGAACCGCCTCGCGCTGCCAGTGCTCGAGCTGCCGGCGGTCGAACTTTGCCGGCGCCCGGCCAAGATGATCGACGCGGAACGCAGCGGCGAGCGCGGCCGACTCGACCCAGGCGTCGGGCGCGCCGTGGTGACCGAGGCGCAGCAGGAAGTTCGCGAGCGCGCCGGGCAGGAATCCTTCGGCGCGCAGCGCCGCCACGGTGACGCTGCCGCGCCGCTTCGACTGCGGCAGGCCGTCCGGATCGAGCAGGAGAGGCAGGTGGCCGTAACGCGGCGCCGCGAGGCCGAGCGCGGACAGCAGCAGCAACTGGCGTGGCGTGTTGCTCAGGTGATCGTCGCCGCGCAGCACGAGCGTTACGCCCATCAGCGCATCGTCGAGGGCGTTGCAGAAGAAGAACACGGCGCCGCCGTCGGCGCGCCGGATCACGAAGTCGCCGAGGATCGCGCAATCGATTGACTGGATCCCGCGCACGAGGTCGTCGAAATCGACACTGCCGGCTTCGGGCACGCGAAAGCGCAGCGCCGGCGGCCGGCCGGCGGCCTCGTGTTTCGCACGTGCCCCGGCGTCGAGCGAGCGGCAGGTGCCGGCATACCGCGGCGGCTGTCCGGCCGCGAGCTGGGTCCGTCGGGCGACTTCCAGTTCGGCGGGCGTGCAGAAGCAGGGATAGGCACTGCCTTGACTGGCCAGCCGCTCGAAATGCTGGCGATAGATCGCATCACGCTCCGACTGGCGGTACGGCCCTTTCGCGTCGCTGCGATCCGGGCCGGCATCCCAGTCGATGCCGAGCCAGGCGAGATCCGCCATCTGGGCCGCGACGTGGTCCACGCTGTCGCGCGCACGGTCAGTGTCTTCGACGCGCAGCAAGAATCGCCCGCCGGTCGCGCGCGCGGCCAGGTAACTGAAGAGCGCCGTGCGCAGGTTTCCCGGATGGAGGTCGCCGGTCGGGCTCGGCGCGAATCGCGTGACGGGCGCTGAATTCATCGCGGGCACAGTCTAAGGTATCGGGCCGGGCGGCTCACGCGCCCGGTGCGCTACTATTCCGCCGAGGATCGAACGATGCCGCAACACGCCCTGACGTTCCTGTTCCTGTCCTGGATGCCGTTCGCCATGGCGGCCGAGCCAGCGCCGCCGGCGCTCGCGACGTCGCTCGCGCCGCGCGTGTCCTTCGAGACGACGCACGGCAATTTCACCGTGGAGGTGGACACCGTGCGCGCGCCGCTCACCGCGGAGAATTTCCTGCGTTACGTGCGCGACGGCGCCTACGACGGCACGGTCTTCCACCGCGTCATCGCCAATTTTGTCGTCCAGGGCGGCGGCTTCGACCCCGGGCTCAAGGAGCGGGCGGCGCGCGCGGCCATTCCCAACGAGGCCGGCAACGGCCTGTCCAACCGCCGGGGCTCGCTCGGACTCGCCCGCGACGAGAGTCCGCACTCGGGCTCGTCGCAGTTCTACGTCAACCTCATCGACAACCTCGGACTCGACCCGCTGCCGAGCCGGTGGGGCTACGCGGTCTTCGGCCACGTCATCGAAGGGATGGACGTGCTCGATCGAATTGCGCACCTGCGCACCGAGACCATCGCGGGCTTCGGCGAGGACGTGCCCATCGAGCGCCCGCAGATCAAGCGCGCCTGGGTCGTCGAAGGCCCGCCGGCCCCGCCCGCCCCCGCGCAGTGACCACCTGGTTCGCGTCGGATCTGCACCTGGATCCGGCGACGCCGGACATCGCACGGCGATTCCTGGCATTCCTCGCGGCCCCGGCTCAGGGAGCCGAGGCGCTCTACCTGCTCGGGGACCTGTTCGAGGCCTGGCTCGGCGACGACGATCCGGAGCCCGCCCATCGCGAGGTGATCGGCGCGCTGGCGCGGCTCGCCGGCACGGGCACGCGCATCTACGTGATGCGCGGCAACCGCGACTTTCTCATCGGCGATCGCTTCTGCACCGATGCCGGCGCGGTGCTGCTCGAGGATCCCGCAATCGTCACGATCCACGGCGCGCGCGCGATCCTGTCGCATGGCGACGGGCTCTGCGTGGACGACGGCGCATACCAGCGGCTGCGCGCGCTCGTGCGCGACCCGGCCGTGCAGGCGGGATTCATGCGCCTCCCGCTCGAAACCCGCCGCAAGCTCGCGGGCGAAGCGCGCGCCGGCAGCAAGGCGCACCTCGCGATCGCGAGCGAATACATCACCGACGTGAATGCGGCGGCAGTCGGCACCCTGATGAAGGCCGCCGGCGTGGATCTCCTGATCCACGGCCATACCCACCGGCCGGAGGTTCACCGCCTGGGGCCGCAAGGCAGCGAGGGCACGCGCATCGTGCTCGGCGACTGGCACTCGACAGCCCAGGTGCTGCGATGGGACGAATCCGGCTGGCGGCTGCTCGCCTGCCCGGCCTGATCAGCGCTCTGTTTCGTCGCGCTCGAGTTCCCGCGCTGCGTCCAGCAGCAGGTCGGCGCTCTCGTAGCGGCGCTGCGGATCCTTGGCGATGCAGTTGTGCAGGACGCCCTCGAATCGCCGGAGTTCGGTCCGGAGTTCCGGCAGCGGCGAGTGGGCGTGCTTGTAGATCACCTGCATCGGCGTGCCCGCCACGTAGGGCTTCCGGCGCATCAGCATCTCGAAAAAGATGATGCCGACGCTGTAGATGTCGCTGCGGGCGTCGGTGTCGCGGCCATGGCCCTGCTCGGGGCTCATGTAGTACGGCGTGCCGAAGATCTCGCCGCTGCCGGTGATCGCCGCATCGAGGGCAAGCTGCTTGGACATGCCGTAGTCGATCAGCGCCACGGAGGCTTCATCGCGCAGCATCACGTTGCCCGGCTTCAGGTCGCGGTGCAGGACGCCCGCGCCGTGCAGGACGACGAGCGCCTCGGCCATCTGCCGGAGGAACACCAGCGCGTGGAACGGCTCGATGCCGCTCTTGATGCGCGCACGCAGGTCGCCGAGCGGAAAGTACTCCATGGCGATGAAGGCGTGGTCGTCCGCGACGCCGAAGTCGAGCACGCGCGCGACGTTCGGGTGCTTGATGTCGGCAGCGATCTGGTATTCGCGCAGGAAGCGGTCGAAGGTCTTCGCGCCTGCGCCGCTGTCGGGCGGCTGGTGCAGCACCTTCAACACGACCTGTTCGCCGGTGAGCCCGCTCTCGGCGAGATAGACGCTCGATACCGGGTTTTCGGCGAGCTGACTGACGAAACGAAATCCGCGGATATTGGCCTCGCCGAAGCGGGTCGTGCGCGGCGCCTCGTCCTGGCGCGGCGCCGAGCTGGCAACCGGGCCGCGCCTCGCCTGCGCGGCGCGCAACGCCGCGATCAGGCCCGCATGGTCGATCTTGCGGCGCGCCAGGCAGGCATGCGCCCCGGCGGAAATTGCCGCCTCTTCCGCCTCGACGGTCTTCTCGGCGAGCAGGTAGATCACCCCGGGAAAGCCGTTCCGGCGGCTGAGGTCGCGCAGCCACGCCACGCCTTCTTCGCTGCCCGGCGTGTCGCCGAGGAGCACCGCGTCATAGGCGCTGCCGGAAAAATCCGCCGGCAATCGTCCGCGCTCCGCCGGATCATATTCGGCGATCGACGGCGAATCGAAACCGGTTGCCACGTGTTGCGCGAGCAGACGCCGGAACTCGACCTGGTCGTCGATGATCAGAACCCGCACGCTCATGCGCGCATTCTACATGGGCGGCGACGACGCCGGTTGCATGCGCAGCGCGAGCACGATATCGCCCACATTCGTGCCGGTGTACCCGGTGCTGACCAGGTCGCCGGTCGCCTCCAGCACGCGGCCGCTGTCGGCGGCAGCGAGCCGCTGGCGCACGTCGAGGCCCGCGTCGAGTGCACGCTCGATGGTGCCGCCGTCGACGATCGCGCCCGCATCTTCGCTGCGTCCGTCGCGACCGTCGGTCCCGGCGGCCAGCACGAGGTAGTCGGTATGTCCCGCGATCCGTTCCGCCGCCGCGAGCGCGAGGTGCTGGCAGCGGCCGCCGCGGCCGGGCGCAGGCGGCAGCCGCACCACAGTCTCGCCGCCCCACACCAGGAGATCGGCGGAACCGATCGCCAGTTCGTGACAGACGTGACGCGCGGCGGTCGCCGCCTCGCCCGCGAGCCGCGGTTCGCGGCGCACGGCATCGAGCCCCGCCAGCCGCGCGGCGCGCAGCACGGCGTCGAGCGCATCGTCGAGATTGCCGACGAGCGTGACCGGACAGCCCACGAGAAGGCCCGAACCCACGACTGCGGGATCGTCATCCGGCACGTCGGAGATCAGGTAACCCTCGACCGCGGCGTGGTGGAAGCAAGCGGGCAGCCGGCCCGCCTTGATGCGCGACAGCCGGCCGCGACGCTCATTCAATTCGCCGATCGCGAGACCCCGCGATTCGGCCTCGACGTACAGCGCGCGCAGGTCCGCCAGCGTGACACCCGCAGCCGGCGCCTCGATCAGCGCCGAGGCGCCGCCCGACACGCAGAGCAGTACGCGGCTGCCGGGCACCGTCGCAGCCGCAAATGCGAGCGCGGCCTCCCCCGCGGCGAGGCTCCGATCGTCGGGCTCGGGATGCCCGCTCTCGCGGCAATCGAATCCCGGTGCGCCGGCGAGTGCGTGCGGTATGGCGCCGTCGGGCGCGACGACCAGCGCGCGCGTGAGGCGCGCGCCGAGCGCGTCGGCCGCACCCTGCGCCATCGCCGGCGCGGCCTTTCCGACCGCGAGCAGGCTGACGGATCCCTGGCCGGCGTCATTCGCGAGCGCCGCGCGCATGCGCCGGCGCCCGTCCACGGCGGCGAGCGCGGCATTCAGGCAGTCGAGCAGGAGCTGGCGGCGCGCATCCGCGGCCGGCACGGCCATCGGGAGAGTCAGACGGCTCGCGCCGTGCGGCCGCCCGGCAGTTCGAGCATGCGCTGCGCGCGCGCGCCGTCCGAGCGGTCGCGCTCGATACGCGCGAGGTAGTCGCCGGTCACGTCGCCGGTGACGTATTCGCCGGAGAAGCAGGAAGTGTCAAATGCGGTGATGCGGGCGTTGTCGTGGCGGCAGGCGGTCACCAGGTCGTCGAGTTCCTGGTAGATCAGCCAGTCGGCGCCGATGAACGCGGAGACATCCTCTTCGCTGCGGCCGTTCGCGACCAGTTCCGCCGCGACCGCCATGTCGATTCCGTAAACGTTCGGAAACCGCACCGGCGGCGCGGCCGAGGCGAAATACACCTTGCGAGCGCCGGCCTCGCGCGCAAGCTCGATGATCTGCGCGGAGGTCGTGCCTCGCACGATCGAGTCGTCGACAAGCAGCACGTTGCGTCCGCGAAATTCGAGGTCGATCGCGTTCAGCTTGTTGCGCACCGACTTCTGGCGCTGTTCCTGCCCCGGCATGATGAAGGTGCGGCCGATGTAGCGGTTCTTGATGAAGCCCTCGCGGTAGCCGAGATTCAGCCGGTTCGCGAGTTGCATCGCCGACGGGCGGCTGGAGTCGGGGATCGGGATCACCACGTCAATGTCGAGATGGCGATACTCGCGCTTGATCTTCTCGGCGAGACTCTCCCCCATGCGCAGCCGCGCCTCGTACACCGAAATGCCGTCGATCACCGAGTCCGGCCGCGCCAGGTACACGTACTCGAACAGGCAGGGATTGAGCGTCGGGTTCTGCGCGCACTGCTGGCTGAAGAAATTGCTCTCATCGTCGATGAAGATCGCCTCACCGGGCGCCACGTCGCGCACCACCCGGTAGCCCAGCGAATCGAGCGCCACGCTTTCAGAGGCCACCAGATACTCGGATCCGCGCTCCGTTTCCATGACCCCGAACACCAGCGGCCGGATGCCGTAGGGATCGCGGAACGCGAGCAGTCCGTAACCCGCGATCATCGCCACGATGGCGTAGGCGCCGCGGCAGCGCCGGTGCACGCCGGACACCGCCTTGAAGATGGTCGCGGGATCGAGCTTGTAGTTGGTGGCGGCCTCCTGCAGCTCGTGCGCGAGCACGTTCAGCAGCACCTCGGAGTCCGAGTTGGTGTTGACATGGCGCAGGTCCTGCCTGAACAGGTCGCGCTTCAGTTCCTCGGTGTTGGTGAGATTGCCGTTATGCCCGAGCACTATACCGAATGGCGAATTGACGTAGAACGGCTGCGCCTCGGCCGCCGACGACGCGGAACCGGCGGTCGGGTAGCGGCAGTGTGCGATGCCGGTATAGCCCGGCAGCTCGCGCATGTTGCGGGTGCGGGTGCGGAATACATCGCGCACCATGCCGCCGCCCTTGTGCATGTGGAAAGCCGGCCCCTGCGCGGTGACGATGCCCGCGGCGTCCTGCCCGCGGTGCTGGAGCACCAGCAATCCATCGTAGAGGATCTGGTTGACGGGGCTGGTGGCGACGACGCCGAGGATGCCGCACATGATGTTGGTTCCCGTCGGTCCCGAGG
>JANNKZ010000266.1:0-3057 GCA_031396515.1 Gammaproteobacteria bacterium | reverse complement strand
GGTGGATTTCTGCCAAAAGGGATGCGACCCCTTTTTGACGTGGTTCCGGGCGCTTGTCGTTTGTGGACATGTGGTTGTCGCGAAACGGCCAGTCCCCGGACGCCCCCCCGCTTAACATCCAGTCCATTGGCGGGCACGGAGTCGCGTAAATGGCTGAATCGGCTGAGGGTGAGTTCGACCTTCGCACGCTCGACGATGCGGAACTCGCCGATCAGGTGCACGACGACCTGTACAACGGGCTGAAAGCCGAGGTCGAGCAAGCAACGCGCATTTTCCTGGAGCGCGGCTGGTCGCCGGATCGCGTGCTGAACGAAGGCCTGGTCGAGGGCATGCGGATCGTCGGCATCGATTTCCGCGACGGCATCCTGTTCGTGCCCGAAGTACTGCTCGCCGCCAACGCCATGAAGGGCGGCATGGCGATCCTGCGGCCGCTGCTCGCCGAGACCGGCGTCGAGCCGATCGGCAAGATCGTCATCGGCACGGTCAAGGGCGACATCCACGACATCGGCAAGAACCTGGTCTCGATGATGCTCGAGGGCGCGGGCTTCGAAGTCATCGACATCGGCATCAACAATTCCTTCGAGAAATACCTCGCCGCGCTCGAGAAGCATCAGCCGGACTTCCTCGGCATGTCGGCGCTCCTCACGACGACGATGCCCTACATGAAAGTCGTGATCGACACGCTCAAGGAAAAAAACCTGCGCGACAAGTACATCGTGCTGGTCGGCGGTGCGCCGCTGAACGAGGAATTCGGCAAGGCGGTCGGTGCCGACGCGTACTGCCGCGATGCCGCGATTGCGGTCGAGACCGCGAAGCGCCTGCTCGCCGAACGCCGCGCCGCGGCGCCGGCGCACTGAGGACCGCGGTGAAGGACATGCCCGCCCGGAGACTCGTGATCGCCTGCGGCGCGCTCGCGCGCGAGATCGCGGCGCTGCGCCGGGCCAACGGCTGGACCGCGCTCGACGTCGTCTGCCTGCCGCCGGAACTGCACAACCGCCCCGAACGCATCGCTCCCGCGGTGCGTGAGAAGATCCGCGCCCACCGCGACGAGTACGCCGAGATCTTCGTCGCCTACGGCGACTGCGGCACGCGCGGCGAACTCGATGCCGTGCTGCGCGAAGAAGGCGTCGAACGCATCGCCGGCGCGCATTGCTACGAGTTCTTCGCGACGCCCGGTACGTTCGCGGCGCTCGCTGAGGCGGAGCCCGGGACTTTCTACCTGACGGACTTCCTGCTGCGCCATTTCGAGCGCCTGGTCATCCAGGGACTCGGCATCGACCGTCACCCTGAATTGCTCCCGGCGTACTTCGGCAATTACCACCGGCTCGTCTATCTCGGCCAGGCGCCGAAGGCGGACTCGGAAACGCAGGCGCGGGCCATCGCAGAACGCCTCGGACTCGAATACCGCTTTCAATCCACCGGCTATGGTGATCTCGGGCAGAGCCTCGTCACATTCGCCGGCCGCCCGCAGGCCGTGTCATGGCGAGCCTGACGCTGATCTACTGGCGCGACATTCCCGCGCAAGTGGTGGTGAAGCGCGGCCGCGACACTGCGAAGGCGAAACTTTCGAACCGCTTCCAGGAAGCGGTGGACCGCGCCGCGATGCGCGCCGGCAAGGGCAGCTCGGACCTCTATCTCGCCGAATGGCGGCGCTCGGCCGCGACGCCCTGCAGCGACGACATCGAGAAGGAAGCGGCCACCGAAGCCGCGCGGATCGAGGCGCGGTACAGCGAGGAAGACCTCGAGCGATTGATCCGCGCGAAAGGTGTCGACGAAACGGCGCCGGCAGAGAAAGGACCCCCATGACCGATACCGTCGTCAGTTCCGCCACCCGTGAAGTCGTCATCGGGTTCGAGCGGCCGTTCGTCATCATCGGCGAGCGCATCAACCCGACCGGACGCAAGCTGCTCGCGGCCGAGATGGCCGCCGGCGATTACAGCCGCGTCGAAGCCGATACGCGCGCCCAGGTCGAGGCGGGCGCGCACATGCTGGACGTCAACGCCGGCATCCCGCTCGCCGACGAGCCGGCCATCCTCGCGAAGGCGATCCAGCTCGTGCAGTCCATCACCGACCTGCCGCTGTCGATCGATTCCTCGATCGTCGCCGCGCTCGAGGCGGGGCTCGCGGTCTACCAGGGCAAGGCACTCGTCAATTCCGTCACCGGCGAGGAAGAACGCCTCGAGCAGGTGCTGCCGCTCATAAAAAAGTACGGCGCCGCGGTCGTCGCCATCTCGAACGACGAGACCGGCATCTCGGAAGACCCGGACGTGCGCTTCGCGATCGCGAAGAAGATCGTCGAGCGCGCCGCCGATCACGGCATCCCGCGCAGCGACATCGTCGTGGATCCGCTCGTCATGCCGATCGGCGCGATTAATCTCGCGGGCGTGCAGGTCATGCGCCTCGTGCGGCGCCTGCGCGACGAGCTGAAGGTCAACACCACCTGCGGCGCGTCGAACGTCAGCTTCGGCCTGCCGAATCGCGACGGCATCAACAGCGCCTTCCTGACGATGGCGATCGCCTCCGGCCTGACCTCCGCGATCACCAATCCGCTGCACGTCGAGACGGTTCGCGCCTGTCTCGGCGCCGACGTCATGATGGGCCACGACCCCCATTGCGAGCGCTGGATCGCCCGCTTCCGCGAAGCGGCGCCGCCGGGCGTCGACGGTGAAGCCTCGCGCGGCCGTCGCGAACGCGGCCGCAGGCCGAGGGCGGCGTAGCAGGCCGCCGCGCCTGAGCGAAACCATGGCCGAGCGCGACCCACTCGTCGTCTTCACGCCCTCCGGCAAGCGCGGACGCTTCGCGCTCGGCACGCCGCTTCTGCAGGCCGCGCGCGCCTTGGGCGTCGATGTCGATTCCGTTTGCGGCGGACGCGGCATCTGCGGCCGCTGCCAGGTGCTGATCGCCGAGGGCGAATTCGCGAAGCACGGCATCCGCTCCGGCACCGGCAGCGTCTCGGCGGTCGGCGAGATCGAAATACGCTACGCCGCGCGCAAGGGACTGTCCGCCGGTCATCGGCTCTCCTGCTCGACGCGCGTGCAGGGCGACGTGGTCGTGGAC
>JANNKZ010000028.1:0-3548 GCA_031396515.1 Gammaproteobacteria bacterium | reverse complement strand
CCGCACAGGCCGAGTTCGGTCGCGCGTGCCGCGGTGCTCGCGCGAAAATACACGCCCTGGACGCGTCCACGGACGACAATGCGGCGTGCGGATGCCAAGCTGGATCTAGAATTCACTGGATGAACATTCTGTAAGTACCTGAGAATAAAGGCAAGTTAGATGGCCGATATCCTGGTTCTCTATTTCTCCCGCCACGGTACGACCGCGGAACTCGCGCGTCATGTCGCGCGCGGCATCGACAGCGTTGCCGGCATGAGTGCGCGACTGCGGACTGTTTCGTCGCCGGGCGCGCCTGCTTCCGCAGTTCCCACGGAAGGCGCGCCCTATGCGACGCATGACGACCTGCGCGAATGCGCCGGTCTCGTGCTCGGCAGCCCGGTGCGCTTCGGTAACATGGCCTCGCCGCTGATGGCATTCTTCGACAGCACGTCGGCGCTCTGGTTGTCAGGTGCGCTCGCCGGCAAGCCGGCCGGTGCGTTCACGTCCGGCAGCACGCCGCACGGCGGCCAGGAAACGACACCGCTCGGCATGCTGCTGCCGCTCCTGCATCACGGCATGCTGATCGTCGGCCTGCCCTTCACCGAAGAAGCGTTGTCCTCGACCACCGCCGGCGGCACACCCTATGGCGCGAGCCGCGTGGTGCGCGCCGGCAGCCGACCGGCGCTCGACGATGCCGAGCGAAAGCTCGCGCAGGCACTCGGCGCACGCATCGCGTCGATCGCGCAGCAACTGTCGTCTGCACGCGCATGAACACGGAGCGCGCGCGCGCCGCGGGCCGGATCGCGGCCGGCGCGTGGCTCGTGCTGATCCTGTCGGTCCTGTGCTGGCCACTCGGCGCCTCCGCCATCGGCTGGGTGACGACGGCAATTGCCTTCCTGCCGCTGTTGCTGCCGTTGCCGGGACTCGCGCGCGGCACGCGACGCACCCAGTCCTGGGCGCCGTTGACGCTCGCGCCGCTGCTCGCGCTCGCGCTGACGGAAGTGCTGGTCAATCCCGCGGCGCGCGCGCGCATCGCGGTCACGCTCGCGCTTTTGCTCGCGGCTTTCGCCGCGATCCTGGCGGCGCTCCGCGCCGCGCCGCGCGGCTGATTCAGCCGCCCGAGCGCTGCAGCCAGTCGCGCACGAACGGCACCGTCAGGCGGCGCTGCGCGGCCAGCGATTCGAGGTCGAGTTCGTCGAGCAGCCGGCAGAGCGCGGCGAAATCGCGCGGCGCGCGCCGCGTCAGGTATGTGAGCGTCTCGTCCGGCAGTTCAAGGCCACGATGGCGGGCACGGCGCGCGAGCGCTTCGGCCTGCTCGGCCTCCTCGAGCGGCGCGAGGCGGTGCACGGCTGCCGCGCCGAACCGCGAGGCGAGGTCGGCGAGCGCAAAAGGCAGTGCCGCCGGCGCCGCTGTCGCCGCCGCCACCAGCCGGCCGCCGCGCTCCTGCAACTCGTTGTAGAAGATGAAGAGTGCGCGCTCCCAGGCCGCATCGCCTGCGACTGCATCGACATCGTCGAGCGCGACCAGGTCGAGCTGCCCAAAGCCTTCGAGCCGCGCGGAGCCCTCGGCGCGCACGGCGCCGAGCGGCAGCCAGGCGGCAGTCTTTCCGCTGGCCCCTGTCTCTGCACAGGCGGCCTGCAGCAAGTGGCTCTTGCCGCTGCCCGCTGGCCCGTAGATCCAGAGCGGCGTGCGCCGGCTACCGGCCGCGAGTTCGCGCAGCGCGGTCACCGCCTCGCCGTTTGAGCCCGCGTGGAATGTCTCGAAGCGCAGCGAAACGCCGAGCTGGACGCCCAGCGGCAACTGGCGCATGGGATCAGCCCGTGCGCCCGCGACTGACGGCGAGCGCCTTGCGGATGTAGACCACGATGTAGTCGAGGCCGCTCACGACGGTCGTGACGAGCACGAGTGCGCCGAGGGCGCGAATCACCCACTCCGGAAAACCGGCGAATGCGGCATGCCAGACGACGGCGATGACGTAGGCGAGTTGCAGCAGCGTGTTCAGTTTCGAGACGACCGTCGGCTTGCCCTCGACCGGGCCGAACAGCTTGAGGTAGGTGATCGCGCCGAAACTGATGACCAGGTCGCGCGTGACGGCGACTGCCGCCAGCCACGCCGGCACCAGTCCGATGCAGGCGAGCGTGATGAACACGCTGACCAGCAGGATCTTGTCGGCCAGCGGGTCGAGGATCTTGCCGAGGTCGCTGGTCCAGCCGAAAGTCTTGGCGAGGAACCCGTCGAGCACGTCGGAGACGGCCGCGACGGCGAACAGCGCAAGCGTGAGCGCGTAGTTTCCCTCGACCAGCAGCATCACGATTGGCACCGTCAGCGCCATCCGCAGGACGCAGATCAGGTTCGGGACCGTCGCGACCTTCATGGCGACGGCAGCGCGTAGATCATGCGTGCGGCGTCCACGGCGACCAGGCGGCCGTCGCGCAGGATCGCCTGGTGCAGCTGTTCCGGATCGCCGCGCACGTTCACCAGGAAAGAAACGGCGTCCGGCGTCACTTCGTCCACGGCGACGCCGCGCACCGGCGCGAGCCGCGACAGCAGGCGCATTGTCGAGGCGTAGCCATCGAGCGAGTCGATGCCGCGAACCGTGACGATGTGCTCGGTGCGCTGACCGGCACCCTGCGGCAGGTAGAGCGCGGCATAGCGGTCCGCCGCGAGCGCGAGCCCGGCATCGAGGTCGCCGGTCGAATTCGCCGACAAGCCGGCCGCCGTGAACGACCACGCGACCGTCCAGGTGCCGGCACCGGTCGGCTGCGCGCGCCCGATCAGCACGCCGCCGGCGCCATAGCGACGCGCGGCATCCACCAGCGGCGCGTGGTCGCCCGACCAAGCCTGCTGCAGGCTCCGCGTCAGGTCGTCGCCGGCGCCCGGCCAGACGATCGGCAGCCCGCGCCGCGCCGCACTCGCCTCGAATCGCGCCTTCTCCTCGGCATCGCTTGCCGCGTGCAGCAGCGCACGCCGGCCGCTGCCGCGATCGAAGGCGAGCCAGACGAGCGTGATCGGCCGCTCGTTGCTCCAGACCGGTAGGCCGGAGGCGTCGATCGCATTCTCGATGGCCGCTCCGTCGTAGGTGACGGCAAGCTGGTTGCCCGCCGCGCGGCGAAAGCTGACGACGTAACGCGACGCCTGCGCGACGAGCGGCGCGAATTTCTCGAGATCGGGCGCGTCCTGCCGGCCCGTGACGCGGATCAGGATGTCGCGCAGCCCCTCGCGGAAAGCGGCTTCGTTCTGGCCCGTGTAGGGCACGGTGACGGTGTACAGGTCGGCGACTGATTCCGAGCCGGCCGGCGCAGAAAAGGCGGCACCGGCCGCGAGCGCAAGCAGGCAGGCGGTGCGCCAGGCGCGGGCAAGGCCGGAGGGGGTTGTCACGCTACAATAGTACACTGCCCGCTGGACGGGCCCGTCCCACGAGCCTGATTCCGACCGATGACCCAAGGCCCTTCGCTGACTTATCGCGACGCCGGTGTCGACATCGACGCGGGTGAAGAACTGGTCGAGCGCATCAAGCCCGCCGTGCGGCGCACGCAGCGGCCCGAAGTGCTGGCGGGCGTCGGCGGCTT
>JANNKZ010000009.1:0-1656 GCA_031396515.1 Gammaproteobacteria bacterium | reverse complement strand
GGAAATTCCGGTGGGAAGGCGATGCGGAAGTCCCCCGGGACACGCCGTGAGTCCGGAGACCGGCCCGTCAGGCACGCGTATCCACCAGCTCGGGGAGGAGCACCGGTGAACAAATCCACCGTTTTCGTCTTTCTGTCTCTCGCCATCCTGCCGGCCGCGGCCGGCGCCGAACGTCTCGGTCCCGTGGTCGTCACGGCGACGCGCACCGAGCAACCCGCCGACGAAATCATCTCGAGCGTTGACGTGATCGGCGGCGACGAGTTGCTGCGGCTGCCGGCCGCCGATCTCGGCGAAGCACTCCGCCTGCGCGCGGGCGTCGAGGTTGCGCGGCTCGGCGGGCCCGGCCAGCAGACTTCCGTGTTCGTACGCGGCACGGAGTCGAATCACGTGCTGATGCTCGTGGACGGATTGCGCATCAATCCAGGCACGATCGGCAGCGCCTCGATCCAGAACATCGCGCCGGAGCAAGTCGAGCGCGTCGAGATCGTCAAGGGTCCGCGCTCGGCGCTCTACGGTTCCGACGCGATCGGCGGCGTCATCAACGTGATCACGAAAAAGGGCGCGGCGAATGGCGCGAGCCTGCAGGCGGGCTATGGCCGCTACGAGACCAGGACCGCAAGCCTTGCTGCCGGCATCGGCGATGAACGCCATGATGCTTCGATCGGCGTGAACTGGATCGACAGCGACGGGTTCCCGACGCGCAGCGGCGACGATGCCGACCGCGGCTACGAGAATCTCTCCGTCAACGGCGCGGCACGCGCGACTGTCGGCGGCGTCGAACTGGGCGTGCGCGCCTGGCATGCCGAAGGCACGTCCGAGTATTCGGATTTCTTCGTGACGCCAGTGGACCAGGATTTCGAGAACCACGCCTTCGCCGTGACTGCGGACTTCTCGCCGACGGAGACGTGGTCATCGGCGCTGATGGTCGGGCACGCCCTCGACGACCTGACGCAGAACCAGTCGCCCGATTTCGTCGAAACCGAGCGGCTCACGGTGGACTGGCAGAACGATTTCTCGTTCGGCGAACGCAACATGCTGACCGCCGGCCTGCTGTGGCAGGACGAGGAAGCCGACGCGGAGTCGTTCGGACTGCCCTACTCGTCTTCGACCGCGTCCAGCCAGTTCTACCTGCAGGACCAGGTCACGATCGGCGCGAACCGCTTCGTCGTCGCGGGCGCGTATACGGACCACGAAACCTTCGGCGGCCACGCGACGGGGAATGTGGAATATGCGCGCTCGATCGGCGAGAGCACGGAGATCGCCTTCGCCGCAGGTACCGGCTTCCGCGCGCCGGATGCGACCGATCTCTACGGCTTCGGCGGCAACCCGGATCTCGAGCCGGAGGAGTCCGAGAGCCTCGAAGCGAGCTGGCGGCAACAGGTCGGCGACCGGCAGTCTTTCTCGCTGACGCTGTTCCGCACCGAGATCGACGAACTGATCGAATTCGTCGTGACCGATCCCGACACCTTCGAGGGCGAGAACCGCAACGTCGATCGCGCCCGCATCGAGGGCGCCGAGGCCGAATGGCGCTACGACAGCGAGGCCTGGTCGGCGCGCGCGAGCGCGACACTGCAGGATGCGCGCGACACCGCGACCGACCTGCGACTGCTGCGACGCGCGAGAGAGAACTTCACGCTCGCCCTCGCCCGGCGGCTG
>JANNKZ010000538.1:0-3015 GCA_031396515.1 Gammaproteobacteria bacterium | reverse complement strand
GGTTGCTGCAGTGCAAAAACCTGACTTATTGCGCGTGCTTCTCAGGTCTCCACGCGGTCGGCATACTGCGCTCAGTTTCCGTTTCCAGCAGCACAAGAATTCGGGGATCAGGGGATGGAGCGCCGACTGCACAGCAGGCATCGCGCCCGTGCGACCGTCTACGTGATGGTGCCCGGACGTCGCGGTTCGCTTTGCAAGGCACACAACCTGAGCGCCAACGGCGTGTTCGTGGAAACGCGTAGCCTCGGGCTCGCCAAGGGGTCGCTCGTCGAACTCGCGTTCGCGATCAACCTCGGCGCGGTGACGAAGATTCACCGTCGTAAGGCGATCGTCGCCCACGTCTCACGGGGCGGCACCGGCCTTAAGATGGAGTGCTACGCGGCGCGTTGAGTCGCGGGTGCTGAACCGTTTTCCATGTCGGGTGGGGTCCTGGTCCGGACCGGGCCGGGGCCCCTCCTCTTTTCTGAACTGACGCAGGCACATCATGGCGCGCATCTACGACAGCATCCTCCAGACCATCGGCCGCACGCCGCTCGTGCGGCTCAACAAGATCGGCCGCGACTTGCCCGGCCACATCGTGCTGAAACTCGAGTTCTTCAATCCCTGCGCGAGCGTCAAGGATCGCATCGGCGTCAGCATGATCGAGGCGCTCGAGAAGCAGGGACGCATCGGTCCGGACACGGTGCTGGTCGAACCGACGAGCGGCAACACCGGCATCGGCCTCGCGTTCGTCGCCGCGGCGAAAGGTTACCGGCTGGTGTTGACGATGCCGGACACAATGAGCCTCGAACGCCGGCGCATGCTGACCGCCTACGGCGCCGAGCTCGTGCTGACCGAGGGCGCGAAGGGCATGAAGGGCGCGATCGCGCGCGCGGAGGAAATCATCGCGACCGATCCGAAGCGCTTCCTGCTGGTCGGCCAGTTCTCGAATCCCGCCAACCCGGAGATTCACCGGCGCACGACCGCGGAGGAAATCTGGAACGACACCGACGGCGCGGCGGACATCCTCGTGTGCGGCATCGGCACCGGCGGCACGATCACCGGCGTCGGCGAAGTACTGAAGGCGCGCAAGCCCTCGTTCCGCACCGTCGCGGTCGAGCCGGCGGCGAGCCCGGTGCTTTCCGGCGGCCAGCCCGGCCCGCACAAGATCGCGGGCATCGGCGCGGGATTCATCCCGGAAATCCTCAACGTCAAGATCATCGACGAGATCATCCAGGTGACGAACGAGCAGGCGGGCGACTATGCGCGCCGGCTCGGGCGCGAGGAAGGCATCCTGGTCGGCATCAGCTCGGGCGCGGCGCTCTATGCCGCGCTGCAGGTCGCGGGCCGCGAGGAAAACCGCGGCAAGCTGATCGTCACCATCATCCCGAGCTTCGGCGAACGTTATCTCTCGACCTGGCTGTACGAAGAGGCCCCGGCCGGTGCGCCCCGCATCGTCCCCGCCTGATACGGCCGCGCACGCGGCGCTCGCCGAGCGGCTGGTCGATGCCGACGATGCCGACTACCGCGTGCTGCAGGAAGGCTACTGGCCGGATCGCGCGATCGTCCTCGGTACCATCGACCGGCTGCACCGGCTGCTGATGGCGGAGTCGTTGGCGGATACCCATGCCGGCGAAGCGCCCGCCGCGCGCATCGCGCGCGAACTCGCCGACATCGAGGCGGCCCTGGTGCCGCAGCTTCAACTCGCCTACGAGCTGCCGGGACGTCTCGGCGAAGTCGGCGCCCGCGACGCCGAAGCCGCGGCGCGCGAAGCACGGCGCGTGACCGCTGCGCTGCTCGCAGGGTTGCCGGAGTTGCGCGAACAGATCTTCGACGATGCGCGCGCCGCCTGGCGGAACGACCCGTCCTGCCGCCACCCGATCGAGGCGCTTTACGCCTACCCCGGCGTGTTCGCAATCACGCGCCATCGCATCGCGCACATCTTCTATGACCTCGACGTGCCGCTGCTGCCGCGTCTCGTTGCCGAGGACGCGCACCAGCGCACCGGCATCGACATCAATGCCGGCGCAAAGATCGGCCGCGAGTTTTTCATCGACCACGGCACCGGCGTCGTCATCGGCGAGACCGCGGTCGTGGGCGACCGGGTGACGCTCTACCAAGGCGTGACGCTCGGCGCCAAGAGCTTTCAGGTCGACAAGTCGACCGGCCGGTTGGTCAAGGGCCTGCCGCGCCACCCGATCCTGGAGGACGACGTCACGATTTACGCGAGCGCGACCGTGCTTGGGCGCATCACGGTCGGGCGCGGCAGCGTAATCGGCGGCAACGTGTGGCTCACGCACAGCGTGCCGCCGAATTCGCGCGTTTCGCAGGCGGCGCCATTGCAGGGCGGCTTCGAGCACGGCGGCGGGATCTAGGGGAAACCACATGGGCCGCATTACGCGCCGCACCTTCAACCGGATGGCGGCCGCCACGGGTGCGCTCACCGTACTGCCGCTCGGCCTCGCGCAATCGCAGGTCCGCTTCGGCTCGCCGCCGTTCCAGCTTGGCGTCGCCTCGGGCGATCCCTCGGCCGACGGGTTCGTGATCTGGACGCGGCTCGCGCCCGAGCCATTCGCGCCCGAGGCGCTCGGCGACACGATCTTCGAAGTGACCTGGGAGGTCGCGGAAGACGCGCAGTTCGCGCAGCTCGCGAAACAGGGCGTCGCCTGGGCGCGGCCGCACCTCGCACATGCCGTGCATGTCGAGGTCACGGGACTCGCCGCGGGCCGCGAATATTTCTACCGCTTCCGTCTCGGCCGCTACGAAAGCGCAACGGGCCGCGCTCTCACCTGCCCGGCGGTCGACGCGGCGACGGCATCCATGAAGTTCGCATTCGCCTCCTGCGCGCATTACGAACAGGGATTCTTCTCGGCATACCGCTATATGGCGGACGATCGCCCCGACCTGATCCTGATGCTCGGCGACTACATCTATGAGGATGCCTGGGGCGAGCGGCGCGTACGGCTGTTCGACACTCAGGAAGCGCACACGCTGACCGACTATCGCCACCGTTACGCCCAGTACCGCACGGATCCC
>JANNKZ010000529.1:0-2834 GCA_031396515.1 Gammaproteobacteria bacterium | reverse complement strand
GCGGCACAGGTCGATCAGGATCGTGTCGGCGCGCGCCAGCGCATCGCAGTACTCCGCAATCCAGTCATGCGGCTCGATCTGCGTCGTGTACTCGTTCGGCACGAGAGCAAAGGCCTCGATGAAGTCGCGGGACTCGGCACGCCAGTCCACCTCCGGCATCGCCACGGCTTGCGCGTTGAAATTACCGACCGCGCCGTTCCACTTGCCGAGCACTTCCACGCCGCCGAGCGCGGCGGCGGCTCGTCGCAGCCGCACGACGAAGTTCGCCGCTTCCTTGCCGAGGGTCGATGGCGACGCGGCCTGGCCGTGGGTCCGGCAGAGCATCGCCGTGCCGGCGTGGCGTCCGGCGATCGCCGCGAGCGCGTCGGCCACATCCGCGATCGCCGGCAGCAGGATCGATTGCCGCGCCGCGACCAGCATCAGCGCGTAGCACAGGTTGTTGATGTCCTCGGAGGTGCAGCCGAAATGCACGAACTCGAGCTGTGCGGGCGTGGCGCCCGCCGCCGCGAGCTCCTCGCGCACGAAGTACTCGACCGCCTTGACGTCGTGCTTGGTGCGGTTTTCGATCGCCTTCACGCGGGCCGTGCCGTCCTCGCCGACTCCCGCGGACAGGCCCTCGAGCCGCCTCTCGACGGCCGCCGGCAGCCGTGCAAGTGCCGGGAAACGGCCGGAGGCCGCCAGCCGGCGGAGCCAGGCGGCTTCGACGCGCACGCGGAAACCGATCAGCGCGGCCTCGCTGAAGAGGCGCGCAACGTCGGCGCATTTCTCGGCATAGCGGCCGTCGAGCGGCGACAGCGCGGTCAGGCGGGCGTCAGTCATGGGGGCGGGCACGGATGATAGAATGCCCATGTTACCCGTGAGCGAACAGAACCGCATCGAAAAGGACAGCCTCGGCGACGTCCAGGTCGCCGCGTCGGCGCTCTGGGGCGCCCAGACGCAGCGCGCGCTCGACAACATCCGCATCGGCCACGACCGGATGCCGCCCGCGATGATCCGCGCCATCGGCCTCATCAAGTGGGCCGCGGCCGCGACCAACGGCGAGCTCGGCGAATTGCCGGCGCCGACCGCCTCGGCCATCGCCGAAGTTGCGCTCGAAGTGGCGTCCGGCGGCTACGCCGACCAGTTTCCGGTCGGGGTCATGCAGACCGGCTCCGGCACCAGCACCAACATGAACGTGAACGAGGTCGTCGCGCGGCTCGCGAGTTCGCGACTCGGCACGCCGGTGCACCCGAACGATCACGTCAACCGCTGCCAGAGCAGCAACGACGTGATCCCGACTGCAATCCATCTCTCCGCCGCGCTGGAACTGCGCGATGCGCTGTTGCCTGCGCTCGATGCGCTCGCAGGCGCGATCGGCGACCGCGCGGTCGCGGCCGGCCAGCAGGTGAAGCCCGGACGCACCCACCTGATGGACGCGCTGCCGATCACCGTTGGGCAGGAGCTGCACGCCTGGCAGAGCCAGATTGCAGATGCCCGGGCGCGCATCGAAGGCGTCATGCCGCGTCTTTCGCGGCTCGCGCTTGGCGGAACGGCGGTCGGCACCGGCGTCAACGCGCATCCGGAGTTTGCGCCGCGGGCGATCGCGCGGCTCGCCGCCCGCACCGGCCTGCCGCTCACGGGCGCGCCCGATCGATTCGCGAGCATCGCTTCGCAGGACACGGCGGTCGAACTGTCGGGGCAGCTGCGTACAGCCGCTGTCGCCTTGATGAAGATCGCGAACGACTTGCGCTGGATGAACTCGGGTCCGCTCGCCGGCCTCGGCGAGATTTCGGTGCCGGCGCTGCAACCGGGCTCGAGCATCATGCCCGCGAAGGTGAACCCGGTGATACCCGAAGCCGTCGCGATGGCCGCGACGCGCGTGCTCGCGAATGACACCGCAGTCGCGATGGCAGGCGCCTCGGGCAATTTCCAGCTGAACGTGATGCTGCCGCTGATCGCGCACGCGCTCCTCGGCAGCATCGAGCTGCTCGACGGTTCGGCCCGCGCGCTCGCCGAGCGCGTGTTTCCGGGACTCGTGGTCCACGGCGACCGGATCTCGGCGACTTTGGCACGTAACCCGATGTTGCTGACCGCGCTCGCGCCGCGGATCGGCTACGACCGCGCGGCGGCCATCGCGAAGCGCGCCGCGGCGGACGGCCGCCCGATCCTCGAGGTCGCCATCGTGGAAACGGGAATGCCACGCGACGAACTCGCGCGCCTGCTCGACCCGGGTCGTCTCGCGCGCGGCGAGGGCCCGGGCGATGGCGGCTGAGGCGCGCCAGGAGCTGCACCGGCTGACCGTGCCGCAGCTGCGCGACGAACTGCGACGCCGCCTTGCCGACTGGAGCCACGACGCAGGCGACCTGCGCGTCGGCCATTACACGCGCGGGGTCAAGGAACGGCTCGAATCACTGATTCCGCGGGCGACCACGCGGGCGGCGGTGCTGATCCCGCTGATCGACCGCGGCGACGATCTCTCGGTTCTCCTCACGCTTCGCGCCGACGACCTGCGTCATCACGCCGGTCAAATCTCGTTTCCCGGCGGAAGGCTGGAATCGGCCGACACCGATGCGGTGGCGGCGGCGCTGCGCGAAACCGAGGAGGAGATCGGGCTGCGGCGCGAGTACGTCGAGGTCATCGGCCAGCTGCCGGATCACGTGGTGATCAGCGGCTTTCGAGTCACGCCCGTCGTCGGGCTGGTGAAGCCGGGCTTCGAACTCGTGCTCGATCCGACCGAAGTTGCTGGTACCTTCGAGGTGCCGCTCCGCCACCTGCTCGATCCGTCCACGCATGCGCGCCGTTGGCGGCGCATCGGCGACGTGGACGTCGAGACGCTCGACCTGCCCTGGGGCAGC
>JANNKZ010000507.1:0-8519 GCA_031396515.1 Gammaproteobacteria bacterium | reverse complement strand
GCATTCGAGGCCGATGTAGCCGGCGCCGACGATCACGACGCGAACCCCGGGTTTGATCGCGGCGCGGATGGCGTTGACGTCCGCCATGGTGCGCAGCACGTGCACGCCGGCAAGAGCCGCGCCCGGCACGGGAATCGGCCGCGCGTGGCCGCCGATCGCGAGGACCAGGCGGTTATAGTCGAGTGTCGCGCCGTCGGCGAGGCGGAGCTTGCGCCTGGAGGCGTCGATGTTCGCGACCGGATTGCCGAGCATCAGCTCGCAACGCGTCGTTTCGTAAAAGGCAGCCGGGCGGATCGGCAGGCGCTCGGCCTCGAGTTCGCCGGCGAGGAATTTCTTGGAGAGCGGCGGGCGCTGGTAGGGGAGCGCGGGTTCGGCGCCGACCAGCACCATGCGGCCGGTGAAACCCTCCTTGCGCAGGCTGTCCACGACCTGCGCGGCTGCGTGGCCGCCGCCGGCGATGACGATCGTGTCCGTCACGCCCTCAGCCGTCCGTGACCTGGCCGTACTTCGAGCGGACATCGTCGGCGCGCACGAGCGCCAGGCGCGGCGGCCCGCCGCTGTGCATGCCCGACTGCGGCCAGGTCAGCTCCCAGAGCTTGCCGGTGTCGGGGTCGCGGAAAAGGGCATCCCAGCCGGACTCGTCGGCGCCGAGCGAGACCAGGTGCGAGGAGATGAGCTTCTCGATGCGCGCGCAGATCGCGTCGGCCACGATCTTCGCGCCCTTGGTCAGCCACTGGCCGACCAGCTCGGTCTCGTCCTCTGCCAGTTTCCCGTTGCCGCTCACTTGATGTTCTCTTTCTTCAGGATCTTGCCCGTCTTCGGGTCGAGGTCGCAGCGGAAGGCGGAGAAGGAGAGGGCGACCAGCGGCTCGTGGCTTTCGATCAGGTAGTAATGGTCCGAGAACTCCGGCTGCTCGGCCTGCCAGAGCAACTCGCCCGCGGCAGTATATGCATGCAGGTTCTGCGTGGGACGGCGGGGCTTGCGGCGCTGGGCGTGGTAGGTCGGGACGTCGAGGAAGGCGTTCGGGTCCAGCAGCACGATGGCCCGGTCATGGGCCCAGAAGGCGTCGCGGACCATGAAGTTCATGCGGGTCGGCTTGCCGTCGATGCGGATGATGTCTCCGTCGAAAGTGACCGCGTGCTTGTTGTTCGTCATGGCGGCGAATGATAGCGCGAGATCAGGCTGGCTTGTGCGTGGCTTCCTCCAGCTCTCTGCGCTTCCTGTCGCGCCAGCTCTCTTCGACCGGGTATTTCCCGAAGATGATGATGATATCGCTCGAGAGGCTTTTCTCGTCGAACCACGAGGTTACGCTTCCCCACAGGTATTCATAGGGCAGATTGCCGAGTTCCGATTTCAACCATGCATCGTGGTACGCCTTGCGCCGCATCTCGCAATCGCGGTCCCATGTCCCAGCTTCGCCAGTGGGCATCAGCATTGATACGTCAAGCGTAATCAGTCGGTCGTTCTTGAACGCCACCGCAGCGTAAATTTCAGGCTCGGGTTGGATATGCAACGTGACCCAGCCCTTGTTAACGACACCAAGCGTCGCAGTTGCACCCAGCGCTGTTTGAAGAAATTCCTGGCGCAAGAGGTGTGGCCCGATCGTAATGCCGGGAAATGACACGACCCCCAGGACAGCGTCGATTTTCAAGTCATGGTCCCAATGCAAAGTCCGTAATGAGGCGCAGTTTACTCTGATAGTCCTCGACGACTATCTGCGGAAAACCACCAGGCCCATGCTTTGTGTTTCGAAGCGCGAGGCCGAATGCCGCTTGGGTGTCTTCCATGACCTCATAAACCGCGACTCGAGTTCGCGGACCGTGGTTCTTGCTCACCTTGGCTTGCAGGCGTCCGAAGAGCTCTCGTGCGCTGTGTCCGGCCCGACGCAAGGTACTGACGGTCGTGTAGAAGGGCGACTGTCCTGGGTAGCCGCCGATGATGAACGTGCCCTTCTTGAGGACGATGTCCCGAAAGTCATCGACTCCCGGATAGTCGCCGAAGCCTTGTAGCGACCGCGCATACGCACTGGAACCTTGCTTGAAGAAGTAGCCGCCACCCTTGCGGATGACGCCCGCAAAACCACCGACGAAGTTGCCGACTTCTCCGAATGTCGCGCCGGACTGACCCGCAGCACTGTCAGGCACGTCGAACCACTCGAAGTCCGCATCCGCGCCGAACAGCCAGGTCACGGGCGAAGAGCTCATCGCGATGTTCCCAAGCCGCGCAGCCGCCCCAATCAGGTAGTCGACCTGCGGACTTCGCGAGAGACTTGGATCGACCCTTGTGCCCGCAGTCAGCACGATCTGCGAAGGCGAAACGAAACGGCCACTCTGCATCGCGCAGGCGAGCGAGCTGCTCTCCATGCCACAGGGATCACGCTGCGCCGCGTTCTCGGTCTGTCGGTAGCCACCGCCGAAGGTATAGAAGGAAGGACGCCAGCGCATGCCGATCAGCGTGATCTGCGCGCACCTGCCCTGCTGCGTCGTCATGCAGGGAATCTGGGCGTCGAAGCCGCTCGGATCGATGAACCCGAGCGGATTGTTCCCGACATAGGCATACCGGTTGAGGCCCTGGCCGTCGAACGCTGCGGTGATGAACGGATCCGCGCTGATGAAGCGTCCGAGGTGCGGGTCGTAAACGCGGCCGTTCATGTGAATGAGACCGACGTTGTCGAGGTGCTCGTGTCCGGTGAAGCCGTCGCGCGTAACGCCCGCAATCGACGCAAGTTCCGCCGCAGTCGGCGTTCCGGTCCAGTTCATCCCGCGCCGCTTGCCGAATGCCGTGAAACTCTCGGAGACCAGCGTGGCACCGCCTGCATCGACGATGCGATCCGTGCTCCCGAGATGTTCTTTGGTGATGTAGCGGAACTGCGGTGCGGCCGTACCTGCTTGCACGCGAATGGCGACGACGCCGTTCGGTGAACTGATGTACTGCCGCCAGGTTGTCACGCCGCCGCGAGTGACCTTCTCGGCCAGTTCTCCTGCGTAGATCGTTGTCTCGATCGAGCCTGACTGGCTCGCGACCTGCTTCCAGCGATTGCCGGCTGCGCCATACCAGAACTGGCTGCTGTTGCCGTTCGCGTGGCTGATCGAGCTCGGAAGGTTGTCGCTGGTCCATGCGATGGCCCGTCCGGCACGACTCGTCATGTTGCCGTTGGCATCGTAGGCATACGATTGTCCCGCGGTGGCCGTCACGGCATGACGGCGCGCGGCGTCGTAGACGTAGCAAGGTGCGGAGCTCGGGCACACGTCCGACTTCCAGCGGATATTGCCCGTGACGTCGTAGTTGAGATCCAGGTTGATGACGCCGTTCCTGCGCGAATCATCCAGGCGATCGAGCGCGTCGTAGCGAAACTCTTCGGTCAGGTTTCGCAGTGCGTCGTGCCGCCGAAGCAGGTTGTCGCCTGCATCCCAGGCATAGGCATGATTCTGGATCTGGTTGGCGCCCGCCGAAGCTTGCCGATACTCAATTACGCTGCTCAGCGGATTGAAGCCGGTGATGACGCGGATTCCGGCGCCAAGTGTCTCGTCGAGCGGATTTCCCAAGGCGTCCCGCGTGTTGAGCCGCCAGATGGACGTCGTGGGAGCTGCGGCGTCATGGATTCGTACGAGGCGACCAGCGTCATAGGCATGTCGAATCGCGAGCCGCTGCCCGGACGTTGTCGCCGGATAGGTAATCGTGTCGAGCAAGCCGAGTGCGTCATAGGAATAGTCGTAGCGGTAGGTGGCATCGGTCACGATCGTGCGCGAGGCAGGTCGCCCTGCAACGTCGTACGCGAAGGATTCCGAATAGCCTGGGTTCGCGCGGGTGGCGAGACGCCCGATATTGCGGTTCCCCGCGCTGCTGCCCCAGGTGAGCGTGGTCAGGCCGTCCGGCGCATTGCGACTGGTGAGCCGGCCGAGCCGGTCGTAGCTGAACGCAAGTGTTTGCTGCTTGGCATCGCGCATTGCGATCGCTTCGCCGAGGGCATTATGTGTCCAGGTCCATTGGCCCATGTCCGCGCTGGCCTGCGAGTTCTTCATGCCCCAGGCGTTATAGGAAACGGACTCGACGAGAGCGTCGAGCGCGTCGCGCACCGTCAGCAAATTCGCGAATGCGTCGTACTCGTAGCGCGTGCGGCTGCCGGCGGCGTCCACGATCTGCGACAGCGTGCCCCAGGCAGTGCGTGTGCCGGTGTTCGTGCGGCCGAGCGCATCGGTCTGCGTGACTGCCAATCCGTCGTGACTCACCCGCATGCTGCGATTCGCGACGCCACCAGCGGTCATCAACACCGCCCCGGTCGCGCGGCCGATGACGTCGTAGTCGAACTGCCAGTAGCCCGCGGGTGTATTGCCTTCCCAGTAGGGCAGGAACTCGCGTAAGGCCCTGCCGCGCGCATTGGTGTCGATGACGCTGAGGGACATCGCGCCGCCGTGCTGCTGCATCGCCATGCGGAACGGCCGTTCGTGCTGGTCGAAATCGAGGTGAGTGGCGACGCGGATGACGCCCGCTGCGTCACGGTCCTCCTGGGTGACCCGATAGCGCGCGCGCTGATCGCAACCGCTTCCGCAGGCGGTACGCGCCCAGGTCGTTCGCGTCCCATCGGCTTGCACTTCCTGCAGCGGATTTCCGAATGGGTCGTAAGTCCAGCTGATCCGCAGTGCGTTGGGATCGGTCACGTCGAGCAGCTGTCCCGTCGCCGGACTCCAGCCGATCGCCGTGACCTGCGTCAAAGGATTGGTCACGCTCGCCGGGAGCTGGCCGCGCTCGCCCCAGTTCACCGTGGTCGTGCGCGCGCTCATTGCAGTGCCCGTCACGCTCCGGCTCGAGATGTTGCCGAACGTGTCGTAGGCCAGGCTGAAGACCACCTGCAATTGCGCATGGCCAGGCTCGATTCGCTGCTGCACCGGCCGACACTTGACGCTGTCCCAGGCCTGGGAGGCGTTGCGGATGATTGCCGCGCCGCCGGCCAGACTGTGGCTTGCGGTCAATCGAAGCGACTGCGGGCGGCCTATGCACCAGGTCGTCGTGTCGTTGAGGACGCCAGTGCGCTGGCTTCTCAGCGTCGCAAAAGCGCCGGCATGAGCACCTCCCGAGACTTCGGTGACTGTCGTCGTTTCATCGATGACGAGGCCCGATGCCGAGTCGACGGCCTCGACGGTCCTCACGGTATTCGACAACTCGCTGCCATTCAGTACGCCACCGACGTGGAACTCCCGGCGCATCTCAGTTGCGATGCGCGGATAGCGACGCAGGGACTGGCCCGACCCAAGGTCAAGCGAGGTCCAGGTGTAAGCGGTCGAGGACATCTGCGCACCGGATTCCTGCCGCGCGACGACCGAGGCGAGCAATCCCGTGAACGGGAAGTCCTGGCGAAACGATTCCTCGATGCGATTTTGTTCGCCCGGCGTCGTATCCGTGCTCGTACGCCTGGCGAATCCGAGCGAGCCGCGCCCCAGTACGTGATGGCGCAGGCCTTCATAGGAGTATTGCGTCGCCTGATGTGAGCCGGTGCCGCTGCCGTCGGTCGTCTCAAGACGTGCGACCACGGTAACCCCGGATTGACGGTCTTGCACCGGATAGACAGCGCCTGTGCCGCGGACGTAAACGGAGCTGTCGGAGAGCGGTGCGTAAGTGAACGCGGCACGCACTCCGAATCCGTCCGTTGCGGTCAGCAGCAGGTTCCCCCGGGGACCGCTCCGCAGGCGATACCGGAATTGTCCGCCGGACAGCCAGGCGAGGTCCCGCAACCCGTCGCCGTTAATGTCCTCCGTGCGGGGCGTGCCCGTGCCATCGAACGGAACGCCGGTATCCTGAATCGGGCGCAGGCTGTCGCCGTTCGACACTATCACCTGCCAGTTGGGGGACCCCTGCAACAGGAAGTCTTCGCGTCCATCGTTGTTCCAGTCGAATGGGAACATCGCCGGCACGGACGGACCGAGCAGGTCCGGGCCGAACCACGGCACGGTGCAGCCTGCGACCCGAATGCGGAGCGTGCCGGTGTAGTGCCGGTAAGCAAAGTCGCTGCAATGGTCACCGTTGAAGTCGAGCAGGAGAGGGAGGCCGATCGCACCGTCGAAGAGATCCGCGGCGTACTCGGTGGCCGACATTCTCGCGAGCGAGTAGTTCTGATTCATCACGAGGTCTTCGGCGCCGTCGCCATCCAGATCGATCGGTCGTCCGGCCGGTCCGATGAAGTCACCGCCCTCGGAAGTTTCATAGCTCATGGCCACTGACTGGTCGTACAGCTGCATCGGCGTAGCACTGAAGCCGCCGCCCGGAAGCGCGAGCCGCGCGTAGACGCGGAGGGCACTGCCGGAATTCTGGGGACTATCCGACCAGACGAGATCGCCGAGTCCGTCGCCGTTGATGTCGGCGCCGCGAAAGTCCGGCATTTGCGGCGGCACGGCGATGCCGGTCGCAATTACGGGTCCAAACCCGTTACTGCCGCCGGGAACGATCGTCCAGGTGCGCGGGGATGAAATCATCAACAGGTCGTCTCGCGCGTCGCCGTTGTGATCGAATGGCAACCCGATTCCGTAGGGGCTCGGGATGCCTGAGTTCATCTCCGGCCCGAATCCGCCGTCAGCGAGCGCCAGGCGATACCGGATTGTCGAAGAGGCCATCACGCTGCCGCCCGGCCAGACGAAGTCGCGTCGCCCATCGCCATTGAGATCCATCAGTTGCCAGGCAGTGTCGGGCCTGAGCGTCGTGGCAATCGTCCCGGCGTATGCCGCCTGTGGCTGGAATCCCGGCGCGCCGTTCTGCCACGTGAAGTTCGTCGGCGACAGGCAATCGGTGCCGCCCGCGGCGCATTCCTGGATCGACGCAAGCCTGCTGCGACCGATATCCGTCAATGCAGGCTCGTAGCTCAGGTCGTAAGTGCGTATCGCCGAACCGCCGTAACGAACTTCGACGCGATCGAGCCTCAGGACTTCACGCACGGGAGTTCCGGCGACATACAGGATGTCAACTTCATTGCTCGGGCGGTTTTCGTAGACGAACGCGACTTCGTGGGAGGGCGCGATGCCTGCCGAGGGATTGGAGTTGTACCGGATTGAGGCGATGCGAAAGGTTAGGCCGGGCCCCTCGCTATAGGTGAAATCGATGACATTGCCGGAGCGGTCGCGGACACGGTTCAGTGCCCAGATGAGGGCGGTGTTCGGTGGCTGAGCGGCGGCGCTGCTGTCGATACGCGAATCGGCCGTCGCGCCGTACTCGAAGATCCGACCGTCCGGCGATTCGACGGTGAATGACTGCGGGCCGAATCCGGCACTTCCGAGCGTGCGGATGCGGGTGAACGATTCGATCTCGGTCCGATACTCTGCAGTCGCCGAGCCGTAGGCGACGCCATTGGTGACGACCAGGCGCTGTCCGTCGAGACAGAAGGGATCGGCAGACGTCCGGGTGACGCGCGACAACACGCCGTCCTGCACCAGCGTCCGCGGGCAACGCGTAATCTGCGAAAGCCCGTTGATACTCCAGCCGATGCCGAGCAGGCCGCTCTCGGTGCGATGGCGATACTCGAGCGACAGCGCCGGCGTCATGCCGTTGGTGCCGGGCGGCAACGCAATAGGCATGGTGTAAGCCGCTTCGCCGTCGGCGGTGACTGACGCGATGCCTGGCGTCCGGCCGATCGCTGCGAAGGCGGCCGCGCCGGTGAACGTCAACAGGATGAACAGGGCGCAGCGCGTGCGCCAAGCGATCGGCAGTTCCATTGCGGGGTCTCCGGTGCGAACCCGACTCCCTGTCGGGCCGGACCAAAGCTAGCGCTCGCGGGAGGACACGACCGCGTGCTTTTCTTCGGGATATCGCGCTATTCCAAGGTGGGGGTCCGCGGGCGCCGCGCTCTGGCCGCACATCGCTGTAGGACAGTCCATTTCACTTAATGCATCGATCTTCCGATTGTCCGCTTGCGGCTTCGTGGGGAAGGCGTAACGTATCGCTGGTTCGATAACAAAATTCATGTAGGGGACTGATCTGATGAAAACTCCAAGCAGGATAGCTTCCTGGACGGGGGGCCTCGCGGCGGGCTTCCTGTTCCTGTTCTCCAGCGCCGCGTTTGCTCATGGCCTCAGAATCTCGGCCGATGCGGTTTGCGACGACACGGGCGGAATCGTCATTCACTACACGGTGCAATCGACGTCCGTGCTGGCGGAGGGATCGCACAACAACATCGAAGTGCGTGTCAACGGCATCACCGAGGATACGGGCGTTTTCGTCGTTCCGGTCAACGCATTCTCCGGATCCATTGCCGCGCCGCCGGGCGAACAGGCGATCGTATCGGCGCATGCCGTCGGCAACTGGGTCGACGGTGCAGCGGGCGGACAGTCAAGTTCGGTGACGGTCACCTATCCGACCGATTGCGGATTGCCGCTAGGCGAAGGCCGCTTCACCGGTGGTGGAAGCCAGATCCGCGTCGGCGCGGCGCGTGTGACGCGCGGCCTGACGATTCACTGCGATCTGCTGTTGTCGAACAATCTCGAGGTCAACTGGGGCGGCAACAAGTTCCATATGACCGAGCATCTGACGACCGTGGC
>JANNKZ010000503.1:0-1656 GCA_031396515.1 Gammaproteobacteria bacterium | reverse complement strand
CGGGACCCTGCGGCGATTCCCGTGAAGCCGAACAGGCCGGCAACCAGGGAAATGATGAAAAAGATGATGGCCCATTTGATCATTGTCGTGGCTCACGATGGTTCGAGGTCGAGGTGAGCTGCATCATCGCGCACCGCACTCGGGCGGTCCCCCGCGAAACGTGTATCAGTTGATGTCGGATTCGGCCGACAAAAGGCCAGTTCGAAAGCTCAGCAGCAGCGGTTGACCTGCGACCAGCGGCGGTCGAGTTCGGAACGCTGGAATGCCGCCCGCGTCAACGGTTCGGCGCCCGGATGGCGCCGGCGCACGTGGCCGACATAGCGATCGTAGGCGTCGTCGCCCAGGATCGCGCGGAAGGCGGACCAGGCGCAGAACGTGAAGCGGTTCAGCGCCTTCATGCGAGCTGCGTCGCCACGTAAGGCGCCTCGGTCGAGGGCATGCTGTCCCGGCCGGAAAGGTGCTGGCGGCAGCGCAACAGCATGTCGAGCACGACCACCCAAACGATCGTCAGGAAGAACACGGTGAGCCAGCCGTCGAGCTGCTGGTTGAAGATCAGCTGCGGCGCGACCGCGGCGCGATCGGGCGGCAGCAGGCCCGCTGCCAGCTTGTCGGACAGGTCGTGCGCGGCGGCGAAGAAGCCGATCTTCACGTCGTCGCTGAAGATTTTCTGCAGCGCCGCGGTTGAGGTGACGATCACGAGCCAGCCGAGCGGCAGGCCCGGCACCCAGGCGTAGCGCAACCGGCCACTGCGCACGAAGATCGCAGTCACGACCGCGAGCGCGATGGCGGCCAGCATCTGGTTCGCGATGCCGAAAAGTGGCCACAGGATGTTGATGCCGCCATTCGGGTCGATCACGCCGATATAGAGGAAGTAACCCCAGCCGGCGACCACCAGCACGCTCGAGAACAGCACGGATGGATACCACGAGCAGCGCCCGAGCGGCTCCCATACCGATCCCAGCACGTCCTGCATGATGAACCGCCCGACGCGCGTGCCGGCGTCGAGCGTGGTCAGGATGAAGATGGCCTCGAACATGATGGCGAAGTGGTACCAGAGCGCGAACAGTCCCTGTCCGAAGGCCGTGCCGAAGATGCTCGCCATGCCGACAGCGAGCGAGGGAGCGCCGCCGGTGCGTCCGAACAGCGACTGCTCGCCCATGCTGCGTGCAAGGTCCTGCATCGCCGCTGCGTCCACGGGGAAACCCCAGGAGGTGATTGTCGCGGTCGCCGTGGCCGGATCGGCGCCGACCACGCCGGCTGCCGTGTTGATCGCGAAGTAGATGCCAGGGTCCAGGACGCAGGCCGCAATCATCGCCATGATCGCGACGAAGGATTCGAGCGCCATCGAGCCGTAACCGACCATCCGCACGTCGGTCTCGCGCGCGATCAGCTTCGGGGTCGTGCCGGAGGAGATCAGCGCATGGAACCCCGACACCGCGCCGCAGGCGAGGGTGATGAACAGGAACGGGAAGAGCTTGCCACTGAAGATGGGACCGGTGCCGTCGATGAAACGAGTGAAAGCCGGCATCCGGATTTCCGGCTGCAGCGTGCAGATGGCAATCGCAAGCAGGAATACGACGCCGAGCTTGACGAAGGTCGAGAGGTAATCGCGCGGCGCCAGCAGCAGCCACACCGGCAGGATTGCGGCACAGAATC
>JANNKZ010000494.1:0-25797 GCA_031396515.1 Gammaproteobacteria bacterium | reverse complement strand
GCCGTCCAGGTTGCCGGTCGGCTCGTCCGCCAGCACGACGCGCGGCCGTGTTACGAGTGCGCGTGCAACTGCCGCGCGCTGGCGTTCGCCGCCCGACAGCTGCGCGGGACGGTGCGTCAGGCGGTCGCCGAGTCCCACGCGACCGAGCAGGTCGCTGGCCTGGCGCCAGGCCTCGTCGCGCGCCAGGCCGCGGATCAGGAGCGGCATCGCCACGTTCTCGAGCGCGCTGAACTCGGGCAACAGGTGGTGGAACTGGTAGACGAAACCCATGGCGGCATTGCGCAGCATCCCGCGCTCCGCGTCGGCGAGCGCCGACATTTCGCGGCCGTCGATGCGCACGCGGCCGGCCGTCGGCAGGTCGAGCCCGCCCAGCAACTGCAGCAACGTCGTCTTGCCGGAGCCCGAGGCGCCGACGATGGCGACGCGCTCGCCCTGCCGGATCGCGGCGTTCACGCCCTTCAGCACGCGGACCAGCGCGGGTCCTTGCCGGAATTCCTTGACGAGGCCTTCGCAGGCCAGCACCAATGTGTCGTTCATGGTGTGCGTCAGACCTCGTGCCGCAGCGCCTCGGCGGGCTGCGTGGTGGCGCCCCGCCAGGCAGGATAGATCGTTGCCAGGATGCAGAGCGCGAGTGCGGTGCCGCCAATCAGCAGCACGTCCGCGGGCCGGATCTCGGACGGAAGGTCGGATATGAAATACACGCGTGGATCGACCAGCGTGCTGCCGATGACTCGTTCGAGGCCGTGCACGATCGCCGTGATATTGGTAGAGACCAGCAGGCCGAGCCCGACACCGAGCGACGTCCCGAGCACGCCGATCACCGTGCCCTGGACGACAAAGATGGTCAGCATGTCGCGCGGCGAGCCACCGAGCGTGCGCAGGATAGCGATGTCGGCACGCTTCTCCTTCACGACCATCACGAGCGTCGAGATGATGTTGAAGGCCGCTACCGCGACCACCAGCAGCAGCACGACGAACATGATGGACTTCGTCACTTGGATCGAGCGGAAGAAATTGCCGTGCCGCCGGCTCCAGTCGCTGATCAGGAAGCGGCCGGTGAGCCCCTCTGCGATCCCGAGGATGCGCCGGCCGGCATCCGCGGCGTCGTCGAATGCATAACGAAGGCCCGTCACCGATCCGCCGAGGCGATAGAGCCGTCGCCCGTCAGCGAGGTGAATTAGCGCGAGCCCCTGATCGAACTCGTACATGCCGACACTGATCAGCCCGGCGACCATGAAGCGCCGCATGCGCGGCGCGACGCCGGCCGGCGTCACGTTGCCCTGGGCGATCACGACCTGCACGGTATCCCCGACAGCGACGCCGAGTTTCTCGGCGAGGCCGCGCCCGAGCAGGATCCGCCAGGCGCCGGGCTGAAGTTCATCTAAGCCGCGCCCGCTGACGTGGCGATGCAATGCGGAGACTGCGCGCTCGTCGGCTGGCAGGATCGCGCGCAATTCGACCGCCCCCGAGCGCTCGCCGGCGACCAGCATGCCGCGACCTTCGATGAACGGCGCGACCGCGACCACGCCCGGCTGGCGGTCCGTGAGTCGGCGGATGGCTTCCCAGTCATCGAGGCGGCCATCCTCACCTTCGAGCGTTGCATGGGAAACGACGTCGAGGATCCGCTGCTGCAGGTCGCGCTCGAACCCGTTCATGACCGACAAGACGACGATCAGCGTCATGACGCCGAGGGCGATGCCGGCCATCGAGATGCCGGAGATGAAGCCGACGAATCGGTTGTCGCGGCGCGCACGCAGGTAGCGGAACCCGATCCAGCGAGCCCAGCCCGCTAGAAACGGCGACTTTTCCCATGCTCCCGAGTTGGCGGCTCTACTCATAGCGTAGTGCCGCGGCAGGTTCGGTCGCTGCGGCTCGCCGCGCAGGATAGATAGTCGCGAGCAGGGTCAACGTCAGTGCGCTGCCGGCAACCAGCAAGACGTCCGCTGCACGCAGTTCCGAAGGAATGCGCGTGATGTAGTAGACGTCCGGATCGAATATCTCGAAGCCGAACAGACGCTCGAGTGCGGGCGTGATGTCGCCTGCATTGACCGCGAGCAGGATGCCGAGCCCGACGCCGGCCAGCGTGCCGATCCAGCCGATGACCGTCCCTTGTACGACGAAGGTCGCGACCACGCTGCCGCGCGACAGGCCCATGGTGCGCAGGATTGCGATGTCGTTGCGCTTCTCGGCGACGACCATGACGAGGCTGGCGACGATGTTGAATGCGGCGACCGACACGATCAGCAGCAGGATGACGGTCATCATCGTTTTTTCGAGGCGGATCGCACGGAAATAGGCTGAATGCTCGACCGTCCAGTCGCGCGCCTCGCCGGTGCCGAGCGCCGTCGCTGCTTCACGCGCACGGCGCGGCGCATCGAAAGGGTCGGCAAAAAAGAGTAAAACGCCGGCGGTCGCCGACGGCCCGGCGAGCGCGGTGACGTCCTCGAGCGAGGCGAATGCGACAGCCGCGTCGTGATCCGCGAGCCCGATCTCGAACAGGCCCGCGACCTCGAGCGAGCCGATCCGCGGTGCGAGCTCGCCGCCGGCGCCAGTCCGCAGCAACAACACCGACACCGGGTCGCCGACACCGAGATGCAACTGCAAGGCGAGCGCGCGCCCGAGCACGACCTGGCGGCTCCCCGGCCGGAGTGCTTCCAGGCTGCCCGCTTGCATCGCATCTCCGAGCGCGGTACCCGGGCCGTGATCCGACGGATCGATGCCGCGGAGCGATACCCCGGACAACAGGGGGCCGTTGGAGAGGAGGCCCTGCACCTCGACAAAAGGCTCCGCCTGCACGACGCCCGTCTCTGCACGGGCGCGACCGGCCAGTACCTCGAGAGCCGGCGGATCGGCTGGTGCCGGCAGGGACGCGTGCGCAGTGACCGCGAGCAGCCGGCTTCGCAGTTCGCCTTCGAAGCCGTTCATGACCGATAGGATGGTGATCAGCGACGCCACCCCCAGGCAGACGCCCGCCAGGGAGACCCAGCTGATGAACGAGACAAAATACTGGTGTTGCCGGGCGCGCACGTAGCGCAGGCCCAGCCCCAGCGGCAGGGGCGTCAACATGGCGGACTATTCATTCAAATTCGGGATGCGGATCAAGGATTTATCGAGGCAATCTCGTCACTTTCTGACCCGATGCTACACGTCCCGGCGGAGGAATCGCGATGCTTATCGTACGCACATTGCTGATGGCAGGGCTCTTCATGGCAGGGCCGGCCCTGGCGGAAACGCTCAGCACGGCGACCGGCGATCCCGCCGCCGCTGCGGAGCGCCCGAATCGCGGCAGCACAATGGCCGCGGTGCAGAGCACCTACGGCGAACCGACCAACCGGCACGCCGCGGTCGGCAACCCGCCGATCACGCGCTGGGACTACCCGCATTTTGCGGTGTATTTCGAGAACGACCGGGTACTGCACGCCGTCGTCGTCCGCTGAGGACCGCGCCCGCCCGCTGACCGTTGCCTGCGCCGACGGCGCAGGTATCCTGCGCTGCCTGACTCCGCCGGGTTCGCCCGGAACGGAGTTGTCCGTCTTCAGGTTGGCGCATGACTCTCGATCCGGGACCCGACATCCGCATGCCTGGCGACGGCGAGACCGTCCGTTGGGGTGAGCTCTACGGCAGTAGCCTCAGTTGCCGCCTGGCGCGCCTGTCGGGCTCGGCCAGCGGTCCCGTCCTCGTCGTCACCGCCTCGGGCCGCGAAGCGGACCAGCTGCTGGCCGAACTGGCCTTCTTTGCCGGCGCCGGCCACGCACCCTGGAACTTCCCGGATCGCGAGACCCTCCCCTACGATCCGTTTTCGCCGCACCCGGACATCGTGTCGCTGCGCCTGCGCACGCTCGCGGCGCTGCCGCGGCTGGGCCAGGGCCTCGTCGTCACGACTCAGGCCGCGCTCCTCGATCGCCTGCCGCCGCGGCAGTTTCTCGACGCGCATGCGTTCGCGCTCGCGCCCGGCGACCGGCTCGACCTGCCGGCGTTTCGCAGCCGCCTGACCGATGCGGGTTACGTCCAGGTCACGCAGGTGCTAAGTCCCGGCGAGTTCGCCGTGCGCGGCTCGGTCGTGGATCTCTTCGCCGCGGGCGCGAGCCAGCCGTTTCGCCTCGACCTGTTCGACGACCGTATCGAGAGCATCCGCAGCTTCGACCCCGCCGACCAGCGCTCGGCGGCAAGGCAGGAAGCCGTTTCGCTCTTGCCCGCACGCGAATTCCCGACTTCCACCGAGGCAATCGCGGGATTCCGCGGCCGCTGGCGCGAGCGCTTCGAGGGCGATCCCCAGCAATGCGCAGTTTATCGGGCGGTCACGTCGGGCATTGTGCCGGCGGGGATCGAGGCCTGGCTGTCGCTCTTTTTCGATGCGACGACGGCGCTCACCGATCACCTGCCGTCCGGCAGCGTCATCGTCGATCTCGCGGACCTCGAGCAGTCGTTGCCGATCGCCTGGGCAGAGGTGGCCGAGCGTCACGAGCAGCGCCGCCACGACCTCGAGCGGCCGCTGCTGGCGCCCGCGGAGGCTTTCGTGCCCGGCGACAAGACGCTGGCGGCGCTCGCCTCGTTTCCGCGCGCCATCGTCACGGCCGTCAAGGTCGAACCGCTGGCTGCCGCGCTTCCTTACGTGAATTTCGGCAGCGAGCCGCCGCCGGAACTGCGCGCCGACGCGCGCGCCGCCAGGCCGCTCGACGCACTCCGAGACTTTCTCGCGCGATTCGACGGCCGCGTGCTCCTGGCGGCCGATTCCGCCGGCCGGCGCGAAGTTATTCTCGAAATGCTGAGGCGGCAGGATCTGGCGCCTGCGATCGTTTCCGACTGGGCAGCCTTTGTCGCGGTAACGTCTCCAGTCGCCCTGACGGTCGCGCCGGACGTGCGTGGCCTCGTGCTGCCCGGCGAGCGCGTCGCGCTCGTGGCCGAGGACCAGCTTTTCGGCGAGCGCGCGCGGCAGGAGCGTCGCCGGCGCCGCGCCGAGCGCGACCCCGAGGCCATCCTGCGCGAGCTTGCCTCGCTCACGCCCGGCAGCGCGGTCGTACACGAGGAATATGGCGTCGGCCGCTACCGCGGATTGCGCGTCATGCAGGTCGCCGGCCATCCGGCGGAATTCCTGGTCATCGAATATGCCGGCGGCGACCTGCTGTACGTGCCGGTGCACACGCTCGACCGCGTTACCCGCTACACGGGCGGCGCGCCGGAGTCAGCGCCGCTGCACCGCCTCGGCACCGAACAGTGGGCCAAGGCGCGCCGCCGCGCCGCGGAGCGCGTGCGCGATGTGGCGGCGGAACTGCTCGATCTCTATTCCCGCCGGGCCGCACGCGCCGGCCGCGCGCTGCAATTCGACGAGAACGCCTACCGCGCCTTCGAGGCCGACTTTCCTTTCGAGGAAACGATCGACCAGCACGACGCCATCGAGGCCGTCCTCGCCGACATGCGTTCGGGCCGGCCCATGGACCGCGTGGTCTGCGGCGACGTCGGCTTCGGCAAGACGGAGGTGGCGCTCCGGGCTTGCTTCGCCGCGGTTTCCGGCGGCCGCCAGGTTGCGGTGCTGGTGCCGACGACGCTCCTAGCGCAACAGCACGCGCAGACCTTTGCCGACCGGTTCGCGGACTGGCCGGTCAAGGTCGAGAGCCTCTCGCGCTTCCGCAACGCCGCCGAACAGCAGGTGATCATCCGGGGCCTGGCGGCCGGCACGGTCGACGTCGTGATCGGTACGCACCGCCTGCTGCAGCGCGACGTCGCATTCAAGGACCTCGGCCTCGTCGTCGTCGACGAGGAGCACCGCTTCGGAGTCGGCCACAAGGAACGCCTGAAGCAGCTGCGCGCCGACGTCGACATGCTGACGCTGACGGCGACACCGATACCGCGGACTCTCAACATGGCGCTCGGCGGGCTGCGGGACCTGTCCCTGATGACGACGCCGCCGGCCGAACGCATGGCAATCGAGACTTTCGTCGCTGAGTGGAGCGATGGTCTCGTGCGCGAGGCCTGCCTGCGTGAGATCCGCCGCGGCGGCCAGGTGTATTTCGTGCACAACGCCGTCGAGGATATCGAAGCCTGCGCGGCGCGCCTGTCGCGCCTGGTGCCGGAGGCGAGCGTCCGGGTCGCCCACGGCCAGATGCGCGAGCGCGATCTCGAGCGGCTGATGCTCGATTTCTACCATCGTCGGTTCCAGATCCTGGTCTGCACGACGATCATCGAATCCGGCATCGACGTGCCGACGGCCAACACGATCCTGATCGACGGCGCGCACCGCTTCGGGCTCGCGCAGCTCCACCAGCTCCGCGGTCGCGTCGGACGCTCCCACCACCGCGCCTGGGCGTACCTGCTCGCGCCGCCGATCGCGGCACTGCCCGCTGATGCGGCCAAGCGGCTGGAAGCCATCGAGGCGCTCGAAGACCTGGGCGCCGGCTTCACGCTCGCGACGCAGGATCTCGAGATCCGCGGCGCCGGCGAACTCCTCGGCGAGGAACAGAGCGGCCAGATCCAGGAAGTCGGCATTGGCCTCTACCTCGAATTGCTCGACCGCGCCGTGCAGGCACTGCGCGAAGGCCGCGAGCCGGATTTCGACCAGCCGCTGCACGCGGGCGCGGAAGTCGACCTGCAGCTCCCCGCGCTCCTGCCCGAGGATACGATCCCGGACGTGCACCTGCGCCTGCAGCTCTACAAGCGCATGGCAGCGGCAAACGACAACGCCGAAATCGACGATCTGCAGGCGGAGATGGTCGACCGGTTCGGCCCCCTGCCGCCGCCCGCGCTGACGCTACTGAAGATCCATCGCCTGCGCCTGCGCGCCGCGCGGCTCGGCATCCGCCGCTTGGAACTCGGCGCCCAGGCCGGCGTCGTCGAATTCGGCAGCGGTCATCGCGTCGATCCGGCGCGCGTCATCCAGCTGCTGCAGAAAGCCGGGTCGCGCTATCGGCTCGACGGCCAGCAACGCCTGCGCCTCAAGCTCGAGGCGCCGGACGCGGCGGTCCGCTTCAAGGCAGCGGAGAGCCTGCTGGACGACCTCGGCGGCTGAGCCGCGGCCTTCACCTCAGGCAGGCAGGTCGCCCTCGAGCCGGAGCGCCGGCCGCTCGATGCATTCGCGCGCGCTCGCCACTGCCGCATGCCAGCGCGGGTCGGTATCGAGCGGCAGACCACTGCCGTCGCGGCCGTGCAACCGCGCGAGCCGCAGTCGGCTCACCGGATTGACCGGTGCACGCAGGCGGTCGAGGAGTTCGAGCGCCCCCAGCCGGTCGTTGCAGACCGGCAGCACGTCGCAACCGGCCGCCAGCGCCTGGCTCGCGCGCGCAGTGATGTCGCCGAAGGAAGCGGCTCCGGCCATCGACAAGTCGTCGGCGAATACCGTGCCCTGGAATCCGAGGTCCCGGCGCAGCACGCCGCCAATCCATTGCGGCGACAAGCTCGCCGGCAGCGGGTCCACTTCCGGAAACACGACGTGCGCGACCATCGCGGAACTCAATCCGTTCGCGATCATGCGACGGTAGGGCTGCAGATCGGCCTCGATGTCGGGCCAGACGCGCCGGTCGACCGGAAGGGCAACGTGGGAATCGGCAGCGACCGCGCCGTGCCCGGGAAAATGCTTGGCGGTCGCCGCCATGCCCGCATCCCGCATGCCAAGCATGTAGGCAACCGCAAGCCCGGCGACGACCGGCGCCTCGGGGTGCAGCGCGCGATCGCCGATCGCGCGGCTCACGCCGTAGTCGAGATCGACGCAGGGCGCGAACGACAGGTCCACACCGACCGCCCGCAGTTCCGACGCCATCAGCCAGCCGAGCTCGCGCGCGAGCGCCGTGCCGCCGGCATGTCCGGCCGACCAGCGCCGCCCGATGTCCCGCAGGGGCGGCAGTCGCGTGAAGCCGGACTGGAAGCGCTGGACGCGCCCGCCTTCCTGATCCACGGCCACCAGCAACGCGGGCGTGCGGAGCCCGTGGATCTCGGCGACCAGCCGCGCCAGCTGTTCCGGGCTTTCGTAATTGCGCGTGAACAGGATCACGCTACCGATCAGCGGATGCGCGAGGAACTCGCGCTCGTCCGGTTCGAGCGCGATGCCGGCGACGTCCAGCATGATCGGCCCGAGCGTCATGGCCGCCGTCCGCCGCGCGCCACCGCCGAGCGCAGTTCCGCGGGCCAGCCGCAGAACGGCTCTCCCGCGAGCCGAAAGTTGTAGTAGCGGGCGTCGTCGGTCACTTCGTCGCCGAGCCAATGCGGCCGCGGAAATTCCTCGTCCGCGTCGTCGAGTTCGACTTCGGCCACGACCAGCCCGCAGTTCGTGCCCTGGAATTCGTCGACCTCGAACTCGTGGCCGCCGACCGGGACCCGGTGACGGATCTTCTCGACCGGCGGCCCTTCGGTGAACCCGTCAAGGAGCGCAAGGGCGTCTGCGAGCGGGATCGCGTACTCGAATTCCTCGCGCGCGCGCCCGGTGCGCATCGCCTTGACCGAGAGCCAGCCTTCCGTTCCCGCGACCCGCACGCGCACCGAACTCGTCCCCGTGTTCGCCAAGTAGCCCTGGCGCAATTGCGCCGAGGAAATCGTGTCACGCCGCCAGGCATCGTCCTTCACCAGGAACTTGCGTTCGATTTCGAAGTTCATGCCGCGGGCTCGAACAGCGCAATCGATTCGACGTGCGAGGTGTGCGGGAACATGTCCATGATGCCGGCCGCCTTCAGCTGATAGCGGTGCTGTTGCACGAGTATGCCCGCGTCACGCGCGAGCGTCCCGGCATGGCAGGAGACATAGACGATCCGGCGCGGCTGGCTCGCGGTCGCAAACGCCAGCACCTCGCGGGCCCCGGCCCGCGGCGGGTCGAGCAGCACGAGGTCCCAGGACGCGCGCGCCCAGGCTGCCTGGCCCACGTCCCCCGCGAGATCGGCGGCGATGAAGCAAGCATTGCCGATGCCGTTCCGCTCCGCATTGCGGGACGCGCGCGCCACCAGTCGGGCGTCGCCTTCCACGCCCGTGACTTCGGCCACGTGCGTCGCGAGCGGCAGGCTGAAGTTGCCGAGTCCGCAAAAGAGGTCGAGCAGCCGGTCGGTCGGGCGCGGTTCCAGAAGTTCGGCCGCGTGCGCGATCATCAACCGGTTCAGCTCACCGTTGACCTGGATGAAATCGGTCGGTGCGAAAGCGATGCCTTCCGCCAGGCCCGGCAGCGCATAGCGCAATTCCGTTCCCGGTGGCGTCAGCGGCCGGACGGTGTCGAGGCCGCCGCGCTGGAGATAGAGCTCGATGTCGTGAGTCGTCTCGAACTCGCGCAGCCGCGCGAGATCCTCGTCCGAAGGATCCGCGAGCACGCGTAGCACCAGTGCCGTGCAGTTGTCGGCGACCGCGACCTCGACCTGCGCGACCTGGCGGCGAATCCCGAGCGCGCCGATCAGCGCGGCCAGCTCGCGCAGCCGGCCGCCGACCGGCGCAGCGAGGATCTCGCACTGGCCGAGGTCCGCGAGCAAGGGACTGCCGCGCTCCCGGAAGCCGACCAGCACCCGCTCCTTGCGGTCCACGAAGCGGCTTCCCAGCCGGGCGCGGCGGCGATAGCCCCAGGCCGGACCCGCAAGCGGCTCGAGCCAGCGTTCCGGCTCGACGCCGCCGATGCGCCGCAACTCTTCGGCGACGATGCGGCCCTTGGCCGCGAGTTGCGCGTCGTGCGCGAGATGCTGCAGCGAGCAGCCGCCGCAGACGCCGAAATGCGGACAGCGCGGCGCGACGCGGTCGGGCGATGGCCGCAGGACCTCGAGCAACTCGGCCTCATCGTGACGCCGCTGGCGGCGCGTGCGCTGCAGCAGCACGCTCTCGCCCGGCAGGGCGCCCGCGACGAACACGGCTTTGCCGTCGATGCGCGCGACGCCGCGACCCTCGTGATCCAGTGAAACGATGTCCGCGGTCTCGGGCGCCGCGGCCGGCTTCACGCGGGCTTCCATGCGGCGGCGAAGCGCCGCCAGTGTTCTTCGCGCCGTTCCGCGAGCCAGGTGCGGACGCGCGCGACTTCGGTGTCGTAATCGGGAGGGTCCAGCAGTCCGCGGATGAGTTCGAAGCGCAGGTAGACGAGGTACGTGTTCAGGACGTCGGTCTCGCAATAGTCGCGGATCTCGCCGATGCGACCCGCGCGGAACGCGCCCCAGACCTGGTCGCCGGCCATGCCGAGCTTGCCCGGCAGGCCGAGCAGCAACGCCATGTCCTCGAGACTCGCGCGGCCACGCGCCTGGTAGGCCGACAGCACGTCCATCAGGTCGAGGTGGCGCGCGTGATAGCGGTTCAGGTAGTTGTTCCACTTGAAGTCGCGATCGATTTCGCCGCTGTCCCAGTAGGTCGGCGAAGCGACACCGTGGCGGAGCATGCGGTAGTGCAGCACCGGCAGGTCGAAGCCCGTGCCGTTCCAGGACACGAGCGTCGGGCGCAATTTGTCGAGCCCGCCGAAGAAGCGCTGCAGCAGCTCCCCCTCCGGGCTCTCCGCCGAGCCGATGCTCCACAGCTGGAACTGGTCGCCCGATCGCAGCAGCGCCGAGATTGCGATCACGCGGTGATGCTCGAGCGGCAGGAAGCTGGTGCCGGCCGATTCCAGTCGCCGCGCGAACATCGCCTCCGCGACCGCCGCGTCGTCGGCATCCGGCATCGCGAGCAGGCGCCGGCCGAGTTCGACGTCCGGAATCGTCTCGATGTCGAACACCAGGCAGTTGAGCGGGCGGCTCATGGCTGCTTCATCAGGATGGCGACCGCGACCACGAGCCCGGCCTCGTCGGTCAGCGTCACGTGGCCCTCGCCGGCGCCGAGGCGATCGGCGACTTCGCGTCCGCGCGCGGAAAACCGGACTTCCGGGCGGCCCCAGGCGTTCGCGACGAAGCCGACGTCGCGGATCCACACACCGTGGCCGAATCCGGTGCCGAGCGCCTTGACGATGGCTTCCTTCGCAGCGAAGCGCATGGCGAGAAAGCGCGCGGGCCGCTTGTTCGCGTCGAAAACGGCGCGCTCCTCCGACAGCAGCAACCGGTCGACGAAATGCATCCCGAACCGCTCGTAGGCGGCGGCGATCCGTTCGATGCGGACGACGTCCGTGCCGATGCCGAATATCATGCGCGGCACGCCGCGACCATCAGCCGCTTCATCTCGCTGACCGCCGGCCCGAAGCCGCTCATCACGGCCCGGGAAACGATTGCGTGGCCGATGTTGAGTTCCTGGAGCTCCGGCAGCGCCGCGACCGGCTGCACGTTGTGGTAATCGAGCCCGTGGCCGGCATGGGCGATCAGCCCGTTCGCGGCCGCGCGACGCACTGCTGTCGCAAGTCGCGCGAGCTCGCGCGCGCGCTCCGGTCCTGCTGCCTCGGCATAGGCGCCGGTGTGGAATTCGACGACGGCGGCGGCGCTCCGCGCCGCTGCGTCCACCTGCTCCGCGTCCGGGTCGATGAAGAGCGCCACCCGGATGCCGGCATCTGCAAGCCGGCGGCAGGCTTCCGCGACCTGCTTCTGGCGCATCGCCACGTCGAGCCCGCCCTCGGTCGTCAATTCGGTGCGTTTCTCGGGCACCAGGCAGACGTCCTGAGGCATCACGGACAGCGCAATGCCGATCATCTCGGGCGTCGCCGCGATCTCCAGGTTCATGCGGGTCGCAAGCGCCGCGCGCATCGCTGCCACGTCGCGGTCCTGGATGTGGCGGCGATCCTCGCGCAGGTGCAGGGTGATGCTGTCCGCGCCCCATTGCTCGGCGACGAGCGCGGCCAGCAGCGGATCGGGCAGGCGTCCGCCGCGCGCCTGCCGCAGGGTCGCGACGTGGTCGATGTTGACGCCGAGCATCAGGGTCGACGCGCTCATCCGTCCTGCTCCTGGCGCCGGAGCGCCATCATGACTTCGCGGCTGGCGAGGCCGCGGCCCTCGAGGCAATGCGCGATCGCCGCGCCGAAGATCCGCCGCGCCGCGGCCTGCGATCCGGCGCCCGCGAACTCGCCGCGCGCGACCGCGATGAGGTCCTCGCCGCTGAGCGCATCTCCCGCCCCGCCCTCGCGCACGGCGTAGACGCCGCGCCCGGGCTCGAAATGATAGTACCGATCCGGCTCGACCGTCTCGCCACTGCCGGCGTCGCGGCCGAGGTCGACGCCGTATCCGAGCTCGTCCAGCAGCACGCGCTCGAACTTGCGCAGCGCCACGGGTCCGGGACGGGCGCGCAGTCCGGCGAGCGCGTCGCCGTAGGCGTCGTACAGGCGCTCGTGGCGATCTTCCTTCGGCAGCAGGCGCAACAGCAGTTCATTGAGGTAGAACGCCGACAGCAGCTGGCCAGGCGGCAACGCCGCGACCGCGCCGCCGATCTCCGCGCCCGTCAACGTGCCGCCATCGCCGCGTCCCGACCAGGACACGAGCATCGGCTGGAACGGCATCAGGACGCTGCGCCACGGCGACTTTGGCCGCCGCGCGCCATGGGCGAAGACCGTCAACCGGCCGTGGCCGCGCGTCAGCAATTCCAGTATCCGGCTGGTGTCGCTCCACGGCCGGTGATGCAACAGCCATGCGGGTTCGAGTTGCGTGCGACGCGTCGAACTCATTCGGGATCGTGGCCGAGGCGATTCAGCATCCGGTCGTCGTCGGTCCAGCCTTCGCGCACACGCACCCAGGTCGCCAGGTGCACGCGGCGGCCGAGCAATTCATTGAGCGCATGGCGCGCCGCGGTGCCGATCGCCTTCAGCCGTGCGCCGCCGGCGCCGATGACGATCTTGCGCTGGCCGACGCGCTCGACCCAGATGACGGCGTCGATCTCGGTGCGCCCGTCCGGCAGGTCCTCGAAGCGCTCGATCTCGACGGCGATACCGTAGGGCAATTCGTCGGACAGGCCGAGCATGAGTTGGCCGCGGAGCACCTCCGCCGCGAGAAAGCGCTCGCTGCGGTCGGTCACCTGCTCGGCCGGCCAGGCCGGCGGTCCCTCGGGCAGGAGTGGCACGAGCACGTCGATGAGGGGACCCAGATTGTCACCGGTGGTCGCCGCGATCGGCACGATCGCGGCGTAGTCATGGGCATCCGCCACACGCGCGAGCAACGGCAGCAGGCGGTCGCGGGGATGCACGCGGTCGATCTTGTTGACGGCTGCGACGATCGGCAGGCCGCTGTCGCGAAGGTTTGCGAGCACCGTGGCGTCCTCCGGCGTGAAGCGCGGCGCCGCGATGACGAACAGCACGACATCGGCGGAGGCGACGCCCGCTGCGGCCTCGCGGTTCATCGCATGGCCCAGCCGGCTGCCGGCGGCGGCGCCGGCGCCCGGCGTGTCGACCAGCGCGAGCTGGAATCCGGGCCGCGTGAGGATGCCCTGGATGCGGTTGCGCGTCGTCTGCGCCTTATGGGTGACGATGCTGATCGGCTGGCCAACCAGCGCATTGAGGAGGGTCGACTTGCCGACATTCGGCCGGCCCGCGAGCGCGACCGTGCCGGAGCGGTGTCCGGAGTCCGCCGTCATCGCCGCGCCTTCAGGGCCGGGTTGTCGAGGACGCGCAGGGCCGCCTCCTGTTCCGCGCGCCGCCGGCTGCTGCCCTCCGCCACCGCAAACAGCGCGAGGTCGGCGACGTCGCAGCGCACTGTGAAGCGCTGTTCGTGCGGATCGCCGGCGACTTCCAGGACCGTGTAGGTCGGCAGCGGATGGCCGTGACCCTGCAGCAATTCCTGCAGGCGCGTCTTGGCGTCCTTCAGTTCCGACGCGGACGGCAGCGCGTGCATCGGCTCCTCGAAAAGCCTCCGCACGACCTCGCGCACCGGCTCCAATCCGAGGTTCAGGTAGATGGCGCCGACCAGCGCCTCGAGCGCATCCGCGAGAATCGTGCCGCGGCGCTGGCCGCCCGACTTCAACTCGCCCTCGCCCAGCAGCACTTGGCTGCCGAGATCGAGACCGGCCGCGATCTGGGCGAGCGATTCCCCGCTCACGAGCGTCGCGCGGTAGCGCGACAGCTCGCCTTCTGAAGCGCCGGGATGGCTGCGGTAGAGCATTTCGGCGACCACGAACGACAGCACGGCATCGCCGAGGTATTCGAGGCGTTCATTGTTGTCCGGCCCGTGGCTGCGGTGGGTCAGTGCGCGCTGCAGCAGCGCAGGGTCGACGAGCGTGCAGCCCAGGCGTTCCTTCAGCCAGCGGCCCGCACGATCCACGCCTGGCATCGGTTCCCTCAGCGGGCCGTGACCTCGACGGTCTTGTCGAATTGAACCAGGAAGGAGACGTTGCCGACGAGCGGCACGGTATCGTCATACGCGGCGCGCATCGTGAACACGCTGCCGTCCCGCTTGATCTCGATGTCCTTGTCGCCGATGACGGTGACGCTCTCGATGTTGAAGTGCCGCTCGACCCCCTTGCGCAGGTCGAATTCGGTCGTGCCCGGATTGTTCTCGTGCTCGTCGCGGACTTTTTCGAGCGTTGCGGCCACCTTCATGTACTCGAGGTACTTCGGCGTCAGGCGGATGGCCGCATAGACCCAGGCCCCCACCACCACGACGAGAACCAGGATGCCCAGGAATGTCATGCCACGCTGTCGTTGCTGCATACGGAACCTCCCTATCGGATGCCGGTGCCCATGCGATCCCACAGCAGGATCGAGCCGGGCCCGGGATTGAATGCCAGCCAGATTGCCTCGGCCTTGCCGATCAGGTTGCCTTCCGGGACGAATCCGACTTCCGGAAAGCGGCTATCGCGACTGTTGTTGCGATTGTCGCCCATCATGAAATAGTGCCCGGCCGGCACCTGCCATTCGCCCTCCATGCTGGGCCGCGCGGGGTCCAGCATGACGCCATGCGTTGCATCGCCGAGGGTCTCCTCCCCCGTCCGGGTGAACGGATACTGCTCGTTTTTGGGCCCCGAATACAACTCGCCGGCCACGATTTGCGACGGTGTTCCGTTAACCAGGACCTGCGACCCCGTGACCCGGATCACATCACCCGGCAGTCCGACCAGGCGTTTGATGAATACCTGCGAGGGGTCCGTCGGCTTGCGGAACACGATCACGTCGCCGCGCTCGGGCCTGCCGATCGCCACAATGCGCGTGTTCAGCACGGGCAGGCGCAGGCCGTAGCGCCACTTGTTGACGAAGATGAAATCGCCCTGGATCAGCGTCGGCATCATCGAGTCCGACGGAATGCGGAACGGCTCGTAAAGGAACGAGCGCAGCAACAGCACGACCAGGATCACCGGGAAGAAGGAGCGCGCATAGTCGACCAGCACCGGCTCCTTCGCGAGGGCGCGGCGGGCTCGTGCCGGCGCGAGCAGCCAGCGGTCCACGCCCCAGATCAGCCCGCTGACCAGGGCGAGCAGCACCAGCAGGAACGAGAAATCGAAAACCATCATCCGCCTCCGCGCTTCATTTCTTGCTCATGCTCAGCACCGCCAGGAAGGCTTCCTGCGGGATCTCGACCGTGCCGAACTGCTTCATGCGCTTCTTGCCTGCCTTCTGTTTCTCGAGCAGCTTGCGCTTGCGCGACACGTCGCCGCCGTAGCATTTCGCCAGCACATTCTTGCGCATCGCCTTGACCGTCGCACGCGCGACGACCTGGCCGCCGATCGCCGCCTGGATCGCGACTTCGAACATCTGCCGCGGAATCAGTTCCTGCATCTTGTCGACGAGCTCGCGGCCGCGCTGATAGGCGCTGTCGCGATGCACGATCATCGACAGCGCGTCGACGCGGTCGCCGTTGATCAGCACGTCGAGCCGGGACAGCGGCGCCGATTGGAAATGGCTGAACTCGTAGTCGAACGACGCATAGCCGCGGCTCACCGACTTCAGCCGGTCGAAGAAGTCGAGCACGACTTCGGCGAGCGGGAGCTGGTACTGCAGCGACATCTGGGTGCCGAGCTGCTGCATCTTTTTCTGCACGCCGCGCTTCTCCTGGCACAGGCCGAGCACGCCGCCGACGTGCTCGGGCGGCACCAGGATGTTCGCGGTGATGATCGGCTCGCGCAGCTCGCGGTAGCTCGACGGCAGCTTCGACGGATTGTCGACCAGGTGGACCTCGCCGTGGTTGGCGACCACCTCGTAGATCACAGTCGGCGCGCTCGTCACGAGCGACAGGCCGTATTCGCGCTCGAGGCGCTCCTGGACGATATCCATGTGCAACAGGCCGAGGAAGCCGCAGCGGAAGCCGAAGCCGAGCGCCGTCGACACCTCCGGCTCGTAGTGCAACGCGGAGTCATTCAGCTTCAGCTTCTGCAGCGCGTCGCGGAACGCCTCGTACTGGTCCGACTGCACCGGGAACAGTCCCGCAAACACCCGCGGTTGCACCTGCTTGAACCCGGGCAGCGGGGTCTCGCAGGGGCGCGATTCGCTGGTGATCGTGTCACCGACCGGCGCGCCGTCGATGTCCTTGATGCCGGCGGTCATCCAGCCGACCTCGCCGGTCGACAGCGACTCGGTTGCGATGCGCTTCGGCGTGAAGCGGCCGACCTCGTCGATCTGCCAGCTCCGGCCCGTCGACATCACCCGGATCTTGTCGTCGGGGCGCAGGATGCCGTTCATGACCCGCACGAGCGAGACGACGCCGACATAGTTGTCGAACCAGGAATCGACGATCAGCGCCTGTAGCGGCGCCGCGGTGTCTCCTTTTGGCGGCGGGATGCGCCGCACCAGTTCCTCGAGGAGCTGCGGGACGTTCTCTCCCGTCTTCGCGCTGACGCGCACCGCATCGGTCGCCTCGATGCCGATGATGTTCTCGATTTCCTCGATCACGCGTTCGGGGTCGGAAGATGGCAGGTCGATCTTGTTGATGACCGGCACGACCTCGAGGCCCTGCTCGAGGGCCGTGTAGCAGTTGGCGACGCTCTGGGCCTCGACGCCCTGGGCAGCGTCGACGACGAGCAGTGCGCCCTCGCAGGCGGCGAGCGAGCGCGACACCTCGTAGGAGAAATCTACGTGGCCCGGCGTGTCGATGAAATTGAGCTGGTAATCCTGGCCGTCCGCGGCGTGGTACGTCAGCGTAACGGATTGCGCCTTGATCGTAATGCCGCGCTCGCGCTCGAGGTCCATCGAGTCGAGCACCTGTTCCTGCATCTCGCGCGCCTCGAGACCGCCGCAGACCTGGATCAGGCGATCGGCGAGCGTGGACTTGCCGTGGTCCACGTGCGCAATGATCGAGAAATTGCGTATCTGCTGCATCAGGGGGATCGGAGGCCGGACAGGTGCGTCCGGGTAACGCGGAATTATAGCAGCCGCGACCGTCCCGGCCGCGTCAACGACGGATCAGCCGCGCAATTGCGCTGGCATCGAGCCGGCCGTGGCAGACGACGCTGTCGTCGCAGGTGAGGACCGGCACTTTGAGCCCGTAGCGGCGTATCGCGACGGCATCGGCATCGACGTCGCGGACGCCGAAGTCGATCCCGGCCGGTTCGAGCGCCAGCCCGAGTTCGAGGATGAATTCGTCGCAGAGTGCGCAGCCGTCGCGCGTGTAGACGAGGAAGCGCGGGTCCGCCATGCGGAACGGTCAGCGCTGGCGATCGTTCGCGGCGGCGGATGTCGGCGTGGCCGGCGGCGCATCGCTGACGGGCCTGAGCCCGATGGCGAAAACCTTGAGCGTGCGCGGCGGGACTTCGCCCACCACCGTGACCTGATGGCCTTGTACCACCGTCGAGAAAGCCGAGGCGACGCCCGAGCGTCCCGAGCCTTCGACCGGCGGCTGGCCGGGTACGGGAGACTGTATGAAGACCGAAACGGAGGCGAGCCCGTCCGAATAAACGAGATGACGCACCGGCGTGCTCGATCCCGCGACGGCCTGCAGGCCGCTGACCGACAGGCGGAAACCGGGCGGCACTTGTGCGGCGCGCCAGGTCGGCGATTCGTCGGCGACCTGCGGCGCCTGCCGCACCCATCGCAGTTTCTTGCGGTCGAGTGCCGGCTCGAAAGCGGAATCCGGGATGTCGTCGTGGAAAGTCAGTGCGGTGAAACGCAGCCGCTCGACCACCTTGCCGGCTGCGTCCGAGAGCTCGCTGCGCACCGGCATGTGGGAATCCTCGTCGATCCACAGCCGGTAACCGAACCGGTAGCCGTCGAGCGGCCGCACGGCAACGACCGCAGCGCGCCCGAGCAGCGCTGTCTCGCGACCGACGTAATCCACCTTGTACCAGGAGTCCATCTGGTCCTCGAACGGCGGCAGCGCCCCGAGCAGGTCGCTGCGGCTCGGCCGGCGTTCGATGATCGCGAGCTTCTGGTCCGGCAGGTACACGACGACCTCGTCGTTCTCGCGCACGAGTTCGCGTCCGCTTCCGGAATGCGAGACGAGGCGCTCGGAAACGACGCCGTCCTGGACCCGGTGAGTGATGCTGAGGCGCTCGACGCGCCCGGCCGACTCGGAGACGAATTCGCCGACGTAACTCGACCGGTTCAGCGCCGCCGTCATGCGGTCCAGCCACTCGCGGCCGGTTTCCGCAGCGGCGGGCGCCGCGGCCAGGCACATCACAATCGCGATGGCCCGGCCTGGATTCACTGCCCGGTCCGCGCGTCCACCGCCGCCTGTTCAGTCGCGGCCGCTACTTCGCTCGCGCTGATGAGGCCCGCGCCCACACTGCGCCGGACGAGCGGCGAGGCATAGCCGTAATGTGCCACGAGATAATTCGCGAACTGGGCCGGCGGAATGCTGCCCGGGCCATCGACGGCGGGCGGCGTCACGTAAGGATCCGCGAGATCGTCGCCGCCTTCGTCCACCGGTGAGACGGGAACGATCGGCGATTCGATGACCTGCGCCACCTGGTCTTCAGGCGCGGCGCCATCCTGCAAGGGTGCCTGCTGGACCAGCAACAGGGCCGCCGCTGCGACACCCGCGGCGATCGCGAGTCCCGCACCGGAGCGCAGCAGCGCAGCGCGACCCGGCAGCGGGATTCCGCTGCCGTCCTGGGTCGGCTCGCGTGCAATCGCGGCACTGACACGCGCGGCCACCTGGCGCGCCGCCGGCACGTCGCCGTCGTTGCGGAGCACGGCGCCGATCAGCGAGTAGCGCGACAGCGCGCCGCGCAGGTCGTCGTCGCGCTCGAGGCGCTTCAGCAGCAATGCGGTCTCCGCGTCCGGCAGTTCGCCGTCGAGGAAAGTCGAAAGCTGTTCCTTGATCCGGTCAGTCATTCACAGGTCTCCGATTCGCCCGAGGCCGCCGTCGAAAACTTCGCGCAGGCTGCGATCGATCGCTTCGCGTGCGCGGAAAATCCTCGAACGGACGGTGCCCACCGGACATTCCATGGTCTTGGCAATGTCTTCGTAGCTCAGGCCCTCGAGTTCGCGCAGGACGATCGCAAGCCGCAGATCGTCCGGCAGGGCCTCGATGGCCTCGTTCACAGTCCGGCGGATCTCGTCGGTCAGCGCCAGCGCCTCGGGCGTTTCGGTATCCGCCAACCGGGCGTGGGCCTGGACCTGCGATCCGTCCTGCAGGTCGAGATCGTATGAAACGGGCCGGCGCCGGCTCGCGACCAGCGCGTTCTTCGCGGTGTTGATCGCGATGCGGTACAGCCACGTATAAAAGGCGCTGTCGCCCCGGAAAGCCGGCAACGCCCGGTACGCCTTGATGAAGGCTTCCTGGGCGATGTCCTCGGCTTCGGCCGGGTTGCGGACATAACGCTGCACGAGCTTTAGCACCTTGTGCTGATACTTGAGCACCAGGGCGTCGAAGGCGGATTTGTCGCCCTTCTGCACCCGGCGAACCAGCGCAATGTCGCCTGCCTCTGCCCGCATCGGCTCGCTGATTCGCGCTGTGCCCGCCGAATTCACGCCCGATATGACCGGGCGTGCCCCGGTTAGTTCGCCGGAGCTTTGGCAGGCAGGCGCGGACGCCTCCTTTTGTGATCCAGACTCTGGATTCTAGCAAGTCAGGCGGATACGGGCCCTCAGGCGGCGAAATTCCGTCGCGGGCAAGGCCCGCCGCGGCAGCAGCCAGCCGAGGCACCGGCCGCCCGTGCGCAGCTCCAGCAGCGCCCCGCCGGCGAAGACGCGTGACGCCCGCCCAAGGGTGGCCGCATGCCAGCCCGGTTCACCTGCGATCCGGACGCGCCAGCCGCCTGGGTCGGCTGCGGCCGCCTCCAGGCAACCATGACGGCCCGGCACCTGGGCGATCAGGCGGGCAAAACCATAGGCAGCAAGCGCGCTCAGGGTGAGCGCCAGCAGCGGCGGACAGCGTGTGAACCACGGCAGAGCGGCAATCGCGGCATGCAGCAACAGCAGGCCGGCCGCCAGCCGCGACTGCGGTGCCGGTTCAATGACGAACGCGAACGACGTCATCGATCAGACCGGCGAGAACCACGTCCGTCGGCCGCAGTCCGCCGATGATCCATGCGGCCAACTGCGGATCGCTTTCGTCAAGCAGTCGCTCGAAGGCCAGACGCCGGGCGGCATCCGCAACCGGCCAGCCCCGGTCGAGCCAGGCTTCCAGCAACAGGTCGAGTTCTTTCATCCCGCGCCGGCAGCGCCAGCGCAACCGGCCCTGCACTGCCTCCGCCACGATCAGGAATCGCGCGTCAGCAGACGCCGCTTGATGTCAGCGATCGCGCGCGCCGGATCAAGATCCTTCGGACAGGCTTCCGTGCAGTTCATGATGGTGTGGCAGCGATAGAGCTTGAAGGCATCGTCGAGTTCGGTCAGCCGCGCGGCGCCGGCCTGGTCGCGCGAATCGACGATCCAGCGATAGCTCGCAAGCAGCGCGGCCGGACCGAGAAAGCGCTCGCTGTTCCACCAGTAACTCGGGCAGCTCGTCGAGCAGCAGGCGCAAAGGATGCAGGCCGATGGCCGGTCGATCTTTTCCTGGTCGGCCGGCGACTGGCGCCGCTCGGCAGTGGCCGAGGGCGGCTCGCGGGTCTGCAGCCAGGGGCGCACCGCCGCATACTGCGCGTAGAACTCGGTGAGGTCCGGTACCAGGTCCCTGACCACCGGCAGGTGCGGCAAGGGAAAGATGCGCACATCGCCGCGGATCTTCGCGATCGGCAGCGTGCAGGCGAGCGTGTTGACGCCGTCGATGTTCATCGCGCAGGAGCCGCAGATGCCTTCGCGGCAGGACCGCCGGAATGTCAGTGTCGAATCGACCTCGTTCTTGATCTTGATGAGCGCGTCAAGAACCATCGTGCCGCATCGATCGAGGTCCACGTCGTAGCGGTCAATGCGCGGCGAAGTCCTCGATTCCGGGTCGAAACGATAGATGCGGAACTGGCGCACGCGCCGCACCCCCTCGGGCGCCGGAAAGTACCGGCCGGGCAGGTCTGCGTAGCGGGAATTGGCGGGCAAGCGGAACTGGGCCATGGATCCCTTCCTAGTACGTCCGCGCACGCGGCGGTATCGCGTCCACTTCGCCGGTGACGGTCTGCAGGCGCACCGGCCGGTAGTCGAAGCGCGCGCGGCCCGCCTCGTCCACCCAGGCGAGTGTGTGCTTGAGCCAGTTGGTGTCATCGCGGTCCGGGAAGTCCTCGCGCGCGTGCGCGCCGCGGCTTTCGGTACGGTTCCGCGCCGACTCGATCGTCGCGATCGCCTGCCACATCAGGTTATCGAGCTCGAGTGCCTCGACGAGATCCGTGTTGAAGACCAGCGACCGGTCGCTGATGCGCAGTTCCGAGCGCGCCTGGAAACAGTCCGCCAGTACGCGGCAGCCCTCGTCGAGCGTGGTCGCCGTGCGGAAGACCGCGGCGTCGCGCTGCATGCCGCGCTGCATGGCCTCGCGCAGCGACGCTGTCGGTCGCTGGCCGTCGGCTTGCCGGATGCGGTCGAAGCGTGCGAGCGAGGCTTCCGTCGTCCCCGCCGCCGGCCGGGCGCGGCGCGCGCCCGGCGTCAGCGTCTTCGCGCACTGGCGCGCGGCGGCTCGGCCGAACACCACGAGGTCGAGCAGCGAATTCGAGCCGAGCCGGTTCGCGCCGTGCACCGAAACGCAGGCGGCCTCGCCGATCGCCAGCAGGCCGGGCACGATGTCGGCGCCGCGAGCCAGCACTTCTCCGTGCAGATTGCAGGGAATCCCGCCCATGTTGTAGTGCACGGTCGGCTGCACCGGGATCGGCGCGCGCGACACGTCGACGCCCGCGAAGATCATCGCCGTTTCGGCAATGCCGGGCAGCCGCTTGTGGATGACGTCGGCGCCGAGGTGTTCGAGGTGCAGGTAGAGGTGGTCGCGCTCCGCGCCGACGCCGCGTCCCTCGCGGATCTCGATCGTCATCGCACGGCTGACGACGTCGCGCGACGCGAGGTCCTTGGCATTGGGCGCATAGCGCTCCATGAAGCGCTCGCCCGCCGAATTGCGGAGGATGCCGCCCTCCCCGCGCACGCCCTCGGTGATCAGGCAGCCCGCGCCGTAGATCCCGGTCGGGTGGAACTGCACGAACTCCATGTCCTGCAGCGGCAGCCCGGCGCGCAGCGCCATGCCGCCGCCGTCGCCGGTGCAGGTGTGCGCGGACGTGCAGGTGTAGTACGCGCGCCCGTAGCCCCCGGTCGCGAGGATGGTCGCCTGCGCGAGGAAGCGGTGGAGCGTGCCGGTCGCCATGTCGAGCGCGAGCACGCCGCGGCATTCGCCGCCCTCCATGATCAGGTCGATCGCGAAGTACTCGATGAAGAATTTCGCATCGTGGCGCAGGCACTGCTGGTAGAGCGTGTGCAGCATCGCGTGGCCGGTGCGGTCGGCCGCGGCGCAGGTGCGCTGGGCGATGCCCTTGCCGTAGTTCGTGGTCATGCCGCCGAACGGGCGCTGGTAGATGCGCCCGTCTTCGGTGCGCGAGAAAGGCAGGCCGTAGTGCTCGAGCTCGATGACCGCCGCCGGCGCTTCGCGGCACATGTATTCGATCGCATCCTGGTCGCCGAGCCAGTCCGAGCCCTTGACCGTATCGAAGAAGTGGAAGCGCCAGTCGTCCTCGCCCATGTTGCCGAGCGCCGCGCTGATCCCGCCCTGGGCGGCGACCGTGTGGCTGCGCGTCGGGAATACCTTCGTGATGCAGGCGGTCGAGAGTCCTGCTTCGGCGAGACCCATGGTCGCGCGCAATCCCGCGCCGCCCGCCCCGACCACCAGGACGTCGAATTCGTGGTCGACCGGCGCGTAGGCACTCATGCGCGCCCCGCCGCGATCAGCGCGACGGCCGCCAGCAGGACGGCGGCCGCGCCGAGATGCAGCACTCGCGACACCAGGAGCGACGGCGCCAGCAGGCGGCCGCCGACGTAATCCTCGAGGATCACGCGCCAGCCCTGGGCGGAATGCCAGAGCGCGGTCGCGCCGAAGAGCGCCGCGAGCAATGCCTGCAACGGCTGCGCCAGCCAGCGCAGCATCGTTGCATGCGACAGGTCGGGGAGCATGAGGAGGGCCGCGATGAACCAGCCGGCGAGCGGCAGGAGCACGACCGAGGTGAAACGCTGGTTGCGCCAGTGGCGCGATCCGCCCGCAGTTCCCGCGCTCATCCGCCGACCCCGAGCCAGCGGCCGAACGGCGTCAGCCAGAGCGTCGCGGCGAGCGCGCCGGCCGCGAGCAGGACGATGCCGGCGCCGCTCGCGCGTGCCGCCGACTTGCCGAAACCGTAGCCCGCGTCCCAGAAGAGGTGCCGCAGGCCCGCGAACAGGTGGAACCAGAATGCCGCGAGCGCAGCGCCGAACAGGAGCCGGAACGGCAGGCTGGCGAAAACAGTCGCCAGGTCGTCATAGGCGGCTTCGCCCGCGGCGACGGCGGCGATCCAGGCGACGAACAGCAGGCTCGCGATGGACAGGAAAAGGCCGGTCGCGCGATGCAGGATCGACAGCACCATCGTGTACATCGGCCGGTACACCTGCAGGTGCGGCGACAGCGGCCGCAAATCCGGAATTTCGGGAAGTTCCATCGCTAAGCTATTCTGCCAGAAAGGGTTCGCGCCTTCCCGCGGCCATATGCGTCGTTTTCGGCAAGATGCGCTGCGATAGGATGGCGCCATGCGAGAGGCCCGGGTCACGCTGCTGCCATCGTACGGAGTCCTTGCCGTCACCGGCCGCGACGCGCGCACGTTCCTGCAGGGCCAGCTGACAAACGACCTGCTCGGTCTCGACCGCCACCCCGGCATGCTTACGGCTGCCTGCAATCGCCAGGGCCGCGTGATTGCGACCATGCGCCTGGCCGCGATGGACGACGCGGTGCTGATCGTGCTGCGCCGCGAGCTGGCAGCGATCGTCATCGCGCAGCTGTCGCAGTTCGTGTTGCGCGCCGACGTCTCCATCACCGATGCGAGTGACGGCCTGCTCGTGATGGGCTTGCTGGACGCGGAACCCGACGCGCACTGGTCGCAGTCGGCGGTCGCCGCGAGCAGCCTGTCCTTCCTCGTCTGCAGCCCGCGACGCATCCTGCTCGCCGGCACGAGGACCGCGCTCGACGCAGCGGTCGGCGCCGTGGCGCGCGGCAATCCGGTCGACTGGGAACGCGGCTGCATCGCCGACGGCGAGCCCGCGGTCACCGCGGACACCTCGACACTGTGGCTGCCGCAAATGCTCAACCTCGACCTGATCGCCGCGATCAGCTTCTCGAAGGGTTGCTATCTCGGGCAGGAAATCGTCGCGCGCGCCCAGCACCTCGGACGGATCAAGCGCCGGATGTTGCGCTACGTGGCGCCACCCGGACTCGCGCTGCACCCGGGACAAGCGCTGTACTGCGGCGACGCACCGAGCGCGCAGATCGTCACGGCGGTGGCCGACGCCGCCGCTTCGCATTGCCTCGCCGTCGTGGAACTCGCGCGCTGCGCGGATCTGCTCGGTCTCGCCGCAGGCGGTTCCGATTTCGTGCCCGCCCGGCTTCCCTACGCGATTCCGCCGCCGGCGCCCGAACCCGGTGACTGAAGAAAGGGGACAGACCCCATTAGCGAAAAGGAGTCTGCCCCCTCTTCCCATCCTCAGGCTTCAGCCTCGTTGCGCAGCTGCGGGAACAACAGTACGTCGCGGATGCTCGGCGCATCGGTCAGCAGCATGACCAGCCGGTCGACGCCGACGCCGAGTCCGGCGGCCGGTGGCATGCCGTATTCCAGCGCGCGGATGTAGTCGGCGTCGTAGTACATCGCCTCGAGGTCGCCCGACTGCTTGCGCGCCGCCTGCTCGCGGAAGCGCGCCGCCTGGTCGTCGGGATCGTTCAGCTCCGAGAATCCGTTCGCCAGTTCGCGCCCGTCGACGAAGAATTCGAAGCGGTCGGTGATGAAGGGATCGGCGTCATTCTTGCGCGAGAGCGGCGACACCTCGGTCGGATACGAGTGCACGAAGGTTGGCTGCAGCAGGTGCTGTTCGCAGGTTTTCTCAAAAAGCTCGATCTGCAGCTTGCCGGCTCCCTCGCCCGCCTGGCCGTCGATGCCGAGGGTTGCGGCGATCCCGCGCAGGTAGGCGACGTCCCGCAATCGCGCCCTGTCGATACCCGGATTGTGCGCGACGATCGCCTGCTCGACCGAGAGCCGTGCGAACGGAGTCCCGAAGCCGATGCGGCGCCCCTGATAGGTGACGTCGCGGGAGCCGGCGATGGCATCCACGAGTCCCTGGATCATGCGTTCGGTGAGCCGCATGAAATCCTCGAAGTCCGCGTAGGCCTGGTACAACTCCAGCATCGTGAATTCCGGGTTGTGCTGCGTCGACAGGCCTTCATTGCGGAAATTGCGGTTGATCTCGTACACGCGCTCGAAGCCGCCGACCACCAGGCGCTTCAGGTACAGCTCCGGCGCGATGCGCAGGTACATATCCTGGTCGAGCGCGTTGTGATGCGTCTTGAACGGCCGCGCGACCGCGCCGCCCGGGACCGGCTGCATCATCGGCGTCTCGACTTCGAGGAATCCGAGCGCGTCGAGGAAATCGCGCAGGTAGCGCACGATGCGCGTGCGCGTGCGGAAGACTTCGCGCGAGGGCTCGTTGACGATCAGATCGACGTAGCGGCGGCGATAGCG
>JANNKZ010000493.1:0-2810 GCA_031396515.1 Gammaproteobacteria bacterium | reverse complement strand
CGCGAGGGCAGGCCGGCATCGAAGACCACATTGTCGAGCTTGTAGTCGTTGTGGATCAGCGACGCCTGTACGTTTTCCGCCGGCAGCGCGGAAGCGAGCCAGGACGCGAGATCGCTCGCGTCTGCGGCGTCGCCGGTCAGGGCGCTCGCGTAGCGCGCGGTCCAGCCGTCGACCTGGCGCCGACCGTAGCCGTCCGGCCTGCCGAATTCCGCGAGCCCGTGCGCGCGATGGTCGATCGCATGCAGCCGTGCGAGCGTGTCGATGAGGGCATGCTGTTGGGCGCGCACCAGCGCGGGCGTTGCCGCGAGCTCCGGCGGGTAATCCCGGCGCAGGATGATGCCGCGGATGCGTTCGACGACATAGAACGGCGCGCCGATGATCGACTTGTCCTCGCAGTAATGGATCGGCCGCGGGCTTTCCGCGAAAACGCCATGAAGTGCCGAGAGCACGTGAAACTCCCGCCCCATGTCGTGCCCGGACTTCGGGCGCGTACCGACCGGTGGGCGGCGCAGCACGAGTTCTCGCGGGCCGGCAGAGAGCAGGTACGTCAGGTTCGAGAAGCCGGATGGAAATTGGCGGATGACGAGCGGCAGCCGGAGCTCCGGGACCCGCCGAGCGAGGTAAGCGCCGAGGCGATCGGCATCGAGGGATTCGCCGTCGCGGACCGGCGCCGCCTCGTCGAGCCGACTCATCCGCGGCGCGCGGCCAACAGGTGCTTCGCGACCGCGATCTGGTGCACTTCGTCCGGTCCGTCGTAGATCCGCGCCGCCCGCTCCTCGCGATAGAACCAGGCGAGCAGCGTGTAATCGGTCACGCCGAGACCGCCGTGCACTTGCAGCGCGCGGTCCACGACCCGCTGCAGCACGCCAGCGACGTGATACTTGATCATCGCGATGTCGTCGCGCGCGGCTTTCGCGCCGACCTGGCCGATACGCCAGGCTGCGTGCAACACCAGGAGCCGCGCGGCGCGGATCTCCGCCGCGCACTCGGCGATCCAGGCCCGCACGATGTCGCTGTCGCCGAGCCTGCGGTCATCCGGGCCGATCACCCGCGCGGCGGCGCGTTCGATCATCATCGCGAGCGCGCGCTCGCAGATGCCGAGCCATCGCATGCAGTGATGGATGCGCCCCGGGCCGAGCCGCGACTGCGCCAGCCGGAACCCCTCCCCGCGCGGGCCGAGCAGCGCCTCCGCGCCGACGCGGCAGTCCGCGAATTCGAGCTCGCCGTGTGAGAACAGGTCGCTGCCCGTAATGCCCATAACCGGCGTGTTGCGGAGCAGGCGGTAGCCCGGCGCGTCGGTCGGCACGATGAATAGGCTCGCGCGGCCGTGCGGCGGCGCCTCGGGATCGCTGACGGCCATGACGATGCAGAAGGCTGCGCCGTCCGCGCCGGTCGTGAACCACTTGCGGCCGTTCAACCGCCAGCCGTCGCCGTCCGCTTCGGCGCGGGTCTCGAGCATCAGCGGATTGGCGCCGCTGTTGCCGGGCTCGGTCATGCCGAAGCAGCTGCGCAGCTCTCCCGCGGCCAGCGGGTGAAGCCAGCGTTTCTTCTGGGCAGGCGTCGCGAACTCGTGCAGCAGCTCGACGTTGCCGGCATCCGGCGCATTGCAGCCGAAGACGTAGTGGGCGATCGGGCAACGGCCGAGCGCCTCCGAAATCAGGCCGTGCGTCAGCAGGTCGAGTCCGAGCCCGCCGTGTTCGCGTGGGTAGATCGGGCCCCACAGCCCCTGGCGCCGTGCGTCCGCGCGCTTGTCGCGCAGCTTCGGCAGCAACGCCGCGAATCCGCCGGCCAGGAATTCCGCTTCGAGCGGGATCAGCTCGCGGTCCACGTACTCGCGGAAGCGGTTGACGATGACTTGCTTGGCAGGTTCGAGGGTGAAGTCCATGCGCGGGTCCAGGGATCAGCGGTGCGTGATCATGCGGGTGAACGACGGATGCTCGAGATGAGACACCGCATTCACGGATTCGATCGTGATCGTCTCGCCATCCCACAGCAAGCAGCTGACGCCCGTATTGTAGAAGGTGAGCTTGAGGCGGACCGCATGGCGGTCGCCGACGCCGAGCGCGCCTTGCATCGCCGCGGCGATAGATCCGGCGGATGCGAACAACACCGCGGTGCGCCCGCGGCCGGTCGCGGCAAGGAGCGCATCGAGCGCTGAGGCGCAGCGTGCGCGGAACTCGTCATAGGGTTCGAAACCAGCGAGACGGCCCTCGGTCCAGGCGGCGAGTGCCTGCGTCAGCCGGCGGTGGAATTCGCGCGGATCCGCCGAAGCGGCGTGCAGCCCGTCGCCGCCATGGGCTTCGAGCAGTGCGCGGTGGTTGTATTCCTCGAAGCCCGGCAGCTCGCGGGTCACGAGCGGGGCGCCATCCGGAAGGCCGAAGCCTCGCACGAATGCCGCGGCGGAATCCCGCTGCCGGCGCAGGGTCCCCGAGAACAGGCCGTCGACCGGTCGCCCGATCGCACGCCAATGGCGCGCAAGCTGCTCGCATTGCGCGATGCCGGTCGCGGTCAGGCGGTCATAGTCGTCGGTGCCGAACGGCGCCTGGCCATGGCGGACCAGATAGATCCGGCTCATTCAGGCGAGCCAGCCACCGTCAGCCGTCAGGCAGCTGCCCGTCGTATAGGACGCGGCATCCGAAACGAGATAGAGGACCGCACCCGCCATCTCCTCGGGCTGCGCGATGCGGCCCATCGGCACGAGCCTTTCCATGAGCGCGCGCCGCTTCTCGTCCTGGTGGATCGCAGCGGCGAAGCGCGTCTCGACGATTCCGGGCAAAAGCGCATTCACGCGCACGCCCTGACGGGCCCAC
>JANNKZ010000443.1:0-3796 GCA_031396515.1 Gammaproteobacteria bacterium | reverse complement strand
GTTCGTGAGCTGGCTCAACGAACTGCTGCTGCAGCATTTCCGCGAGGAGATCCTGGCCGACCGCGACGCACCGGCGCTGCCGCTGTCGCGCCAGTTCCAGGAACGCGACGAGTTCCTCGAGGTGACCGGCCCCGACGTCTTCGCGCGCCAGCCGTCAGCGCTCCTCGAACTATTCCTGGTGCTCCAGCAGAACCCGCGACTGCGGGGCGTGCGCGCGAATACGATCCGCCTGGTCACGCAGAACCTGTGGCTGATCGACGAGGAATTCCGCCAGAACCCGCGCAATCACCGCCTGTTCCTCGAGATCCTGCAGGCGCCCGCGGGCGTTACCCACGAGTTGCGCCGCATGAACCTCTACGGCGTGCTCGGCCGCTACATCCCGGCTTTCGGGCGCATCGTCGGGCGCATGCAGTACGACCTGTTCCATGCCTACACGGTGGACGCGCACACGCTGTTCGTCGTCGCGAACCTGCGCCGGTTCGCGCTCGAGCGTTACGACCACGAGTTCCCGAAGCTCGCGCAGGTTTTCCGCGCCTTGCCGAAGCCGGAGCTCGCCTATCTGGCCGCGATCTTCCATGACATCGCGAAGGGCCGCGGCGGCGACCATTCGGAGCTCGGCGCCGTGGACGCCGAGGCGTTCTGCCTCGAGCAGGGACTGACCGGTTACGACGCGCGCCTGGTCGCGTGGCTGGTGCGCCATCACCTGCGTCTCTCGGTCACCTCCCAGAAACAGGACATCGCCGATCCCCAGGTCGTGAACGCCTTCGCGCGCGAAGTCGGCGACCAGGTGCGCCTCGATTATCTCTACGCACTGACGGTCGCGGACGTACGCGGCACCAACCCGAAGCTGTGGAATTCCTGGAAGGCCACGTTGTTCGACGAACTCTACGAGCGCGTCAAGCAGGCGCTGCGCCGCGGGCTCGAGAGCCCGCTCGATCGCGAGCAATTGATCGCCGCGACGCAGGCGCAGGCGCACGAACTGCTCGCCGCGGACGGCGTCGATGCCGGGACTGTCGCCCGGGTGTGGCCGGCGCTGACCGACGACTACTTCCTGCGCCATTCCGCGGCCGAGATCGCCTGGCACACGCGCGCGCTCGCGGCGCGCGCGGCCGACGATGCAGACGCCCTGGTCGCGGTCGCCGAGCATCCAGGACGCGGCGGCGCGACCGTCGTGCTGGTCCATACGATCGGCCGCCATCACGGCTTCGCGCGCGCAACCGCGGCGCTCGACCAGATGGGCCTCAGTATCCAGGACGCGCGCATCACGCCGACCGCCGACGGCGGCAGCCTCGACAGCTATCTCGTGCTCGAGGACACCGGCCTGCCGATTACCGAGCGGCAACGCATGGCCGCGATCGAGCGGCAGCTTGCGCGGGCGCTCACCGAGCGCAGCGCTACGGCCCCCGTGGTGACGCGGCGCATGCCGCGCCAGGCGCGCATGTTCACGACTCCCACGCAGGTCAGTTTCAGCGATGATGCGGACAACGGGCGGACCATCCTGGAAGTCGTCGCCGGCGACCGCCCGGGATTGCTGTCCGAGATCGGCAAGGTCCTCTGGGAGCAGCGCGTGGATCTGCAGGGCGCCAAGATCATGACGGTCGGCGAGCGCGCGGAAGACGTGTTCTACGTGCGCGACGAATCGGGGCGGATCCTGCCTGAGGCGCGACGCACGACGCTCGCGGACGCGCTGCAGCGCGCACTCGATGCGCGGGAAGCGGCTGCATGAACAGCGCGAACGACGCGCTCCGGGCCCTGATCGAGCGGAGTTTCGAGGAGCGCGCGACGCTTACGCCGGCGAATGCCCCGCGCGAACTCCTGGCGGCGCTCGACGAATGCCTCACCCTCCTCGGCAGCGGCCGCGCGCGCGTCGCGGAACCCACGGACGCCGGCTGGCGCGTCAACGAATGGCTGCGCAAGGCGGTACTCCTGCACTTCCGGACGCACGACAACGCGCTGATCGAGTCCGGCGCACTGCGGTTCTACGACAAGCTGCCGCTCAAGTACGGTGCCTACGATGCCGCGCAGTTCCGGGCCGACGGCGCACGGGTCGTGCCCGGTGCGATCGTGCGGGCTGGCGCCTACGTCGCCCGCGACGCCGTGCTGATGCCCTGCTTCGTCAATGTCGGCGCCTGGATCGGGCCGGGCACGATGGTCGACACCTGGGCGACCGTCGGCTCCTGCGCGCAGATCGGCCGAAATGTGCACCTGTCGGGCGGCGTCGGCATCGGCGGCGTGCTCGAACCCTTGCAGGCACGGCCGACGATCATCGAGGACGACTGCTTCATCGGCGCGCGATCCGAGGTCGTCGAGGGCGTCATCGTCGAGCGCGGGGCCGTGCTGTCGATGGGCGTCTTCATCGGCGCCAGCACGCGTATCTACGACCGCGAGACGCGCGAAGTCCATTACGGCCGCGTGCCGGCGGGCTCGGTCGTGGTGCCGGGCAGCCTGCCCGCCTCGGATGGCTCGCACTCGCTCGCCTGCGCCGTCATCGTCAAGAAGGTCGATGCCCAGACTCGCGCAAAGACGTCCATCAACGAACTCCTGCGCATGTGAGCCCAGCGGTTGCGCGTCGCTTGCCGCCGGGACGCCCCTCGCTCGCTCAGCAGATCGGACATTCGCTCGCTCGGGGGTCCCGGAACGGCTCGGCCGCGCAACCGCCGGTCCGCGCAGCCCCTCGCGCGCGATCGCAGGAGCGCCGGGATTCCGAGCGAGCGAATTTCCGGAAAAAGGGGTCTTCCCCTTTTTCCCCGTCTTCTGAGCGAGCGAGGAATACCCGGCGGGCCTGCGGCGCGTGCGCGAACGACGCGATGCCGGTAAAGTCGCGCCGATGTCGGACACGGTTGAGCTGACGAAAGAACTGGTGCAGCGGAAATCGGTGTCGCCGGATGACGCCGGCTGCCAGGAACTGCTGATCGCGCGCCTTGAAGCCATCGGTTTCGAGATCCAGCGCTTGCGCTTCGGCGCGGTCGACAATTTCTGGGCGATCCGCCGCGGCGGACCGGGTCCGTTGCTCTGCTTCGCCGGCCACACGGATGTCGTTCCCCCGGGTCCGCTCGACCGATGGAGCAGCGATCCTTTCGAGCCGGTCGTCCGCGACGGCAGGCTCTATGGCCGCGGCGTCGCCGACATGAAGAGCGGCGTCGCCGCGATGGTGACGGCAACCGAGGAGTTCGTCGCCGCGCGGCCGCAGCATGCGGGCGCCATCGCATTCCTGATCACGAGCGACGAGGAAGGGCCCTCGGTTGACGGCACGCGCCGCGTCGTCGAGTGGCTGCGCGAACGCGGCCAGGGCATCGATCTCTGCCTGATCGGCGAGCCATCGAGCCTCGAACAGTTCGGCGACAACATCCGGATCGGCCGGCGCGGCTCGCTGACCGGCCGGCTGACGGTGCACGGCATCCAGGGACACGTGGCCTATCCCGACCGCGCCGACAATCCCATCCACCGGCTCGCGCCGGCGCTCGCGGAACTCACGGCACGCGTCTGGGACCAGGGCTCCGGCCATTTCCAGCCGACCAGCCTCCAGTTCAGCAACATCGGCGCCGGCACCGGCGCGACCAACGTGATTCCCGGCGAGCTGACCGCACGTTTCAACCTGCGCTGGTCGCCGGCGCAGACACTTGACGGCCTGAAGGCGGCGGTGCGGGAGCTCCTCGACCGGCACGGCTTGCGCTACACGCTCGACTGGTCGGAGGCGGGCTTGCCGTTCTATTCCCCGCCCGCGCGGCTCGCCGGGGCGGTGACGGATGCCGTGTTCGAACTGACCGGGCGCCGGCCACAGGCGACGACCGGCGGG
>JANNKZ010000441.1:0-2548 GCA_031396515.1 Gammaproteobacteria bacterium | reverse complement strand
GAAGGCCGACAGGGCCAGGGCGTGCGCACGCTGCTCGCGAGCCCGACGACGGCGATCGCTTCCGCCATCGCCGGGTGCGTCGCCGATCCACGGGAGTTCGCGCAGTGAACGCGGCGGTGAAGGAAATCCGCTCGCGCACGGACGTGCAGCCCGACACCGACATCGACACGGACCAGATTTTCCCGGCGCGTTTCCTGACGACGATCTCGGGCGCGGGATTCGCGGATGCGCTGTTCGCGGACTGGCGCTTCGATGACACCGGCCGCCCGCGCGCGGACTTTCCATTGAACCGCCCCGAGGCGGCGGGTGCGGAGATCCTGGTCGCAGGCAGCAATTTCGGCGGCGGCTCCTCGCGTGAGCACGCGGCCTGGGCGTTGCGCGACTATGGCATCCGCGCCGTCATCAGCACGTCCATCGCCGACATCTTCTTCAGCAACGCGCTCAAGAACGGGCTCGTGCCGGTGCGCATCGATGCGGCGAGCCATGCGTGGCTGCTTGCGCATCCGGGCGCGGCGATCGAAATCGACGTCGGCGGCGGGGCGCTCGTGCTGCCGGACGGGCGGCGCGCCGCCTTCGCGCTCGATCCGTTCGCGCGGCATTGCCTTGTCAACGGCATCGACGAACTGGGCTACCTGCTGTCGCATCTGCCCGAGATCGAAGCCTGGGAGCGGGCGCGCGGCCGGACCTGAACGGCCTGTCGCCCCCCCCGCGTTGCCATAACGACGAAACTCCCGCGGGTCCGCCGTGTCCCACGGTGGCTTGGGAGTCTAGGCTTGTTCACTGGAAAGGCTAAACTGCTGCCATGAACAGAATCGCTTGGTATGCCACCGTCGCGCTGGCACCGCTCCTGGTCGCGGCAACCGTTTCCCAGGGGCACTTCTACGGCAGGTATGCGGACGGCATTTACACGGCGCCGGGCAAGGTGTTCCGCATGACCTCGCCGTTCCCGGACAACCCGATCGTCTCCGACGGCCGCGAACCGGCGAACAACAACGCCGGCGCCGTCTCGTTCATCGACAACGCCGGGCGCCTGCAGGGCGTGCTCTACATGGACAACAAGGGCGGTGGATCCACCAACGCCGACGAGACGAAACGGATCGGCGACTGGTTCCGCGACACCGGCTTCCCGCGCTTCTTCCAGGTTTCGATCCCGGACGGCAAGGTCCTGCGCGACGAGCCCGGCAAGATCGGCGGCAACCCGGCGTGGATTGCCGTCGCCCACCTGCCGAAGGCCTCGCCGCTCGGCGTGGTCAGGCGGGAAGGCGACGAGCCGATCCGCAACGATTCCTGGCGCGGCATGGCGGTGGTGCAGAAAGGCAAGCGCTACTACCTGCTGCATACGGAGCTGCGCGTCGAGAAGCTCGCGAGCCCGAACTGGCAGTACCACGAAGACGCTGCCGACTGGAATGCGTTTGTGCCGGAACTCGAGGCGCTCTACCAGCGCATCGAGTTCCTGAAGTAAGGAATACATACAGGGAGTTCACGGAGTAAACATGTCGTACCAGAAAAGAATTGCATTGTTCCCGTTCCTGATCGCGGCGTTCGCGCTCGCGGCCTGCGGGCAGAAGACGCCCGAGGAAAAGGCAGCCGAAGATCCCGCCGCGCAGGCGATGACCGAGGAAGAGGCGGCGCGCACGGCCAGGGAAGAGGACCTCGCTCGTCGCGAGGCCGAACTGGCGATGAAGGAAAAGGAAGCGGACCTCGCGCGTCGCGAGGCGGCGCTGTCAAAGCCTTCGTCGGGTTCGTCGTCGAAGCCGAAAGTCACGCCCGCGCCCACGACCGTCGCCTCGGCACCGCCGCCGGCGCCTAAGCCGGCCGGGCCGCGCGCCTACAGCGTGCCGACCGGCACCTCGATCGAGGTGCAGCTCCCGGCGGCGATCACGACCAAGACCGCCAAGGTTGGCGACCGCATCTCGGCGAACCTGACGCAGGACCTCGTCGTGGACGGCAAGGTGATCGCGCGCGCGGGCAACCTGCTGCAGGGTTCGGTCAGTGAAGTGATCTCGGGCAGCAAGAAAATCGGCGGCACGCCGACCCTCGGGCTCACCTTCGACAACCTGACGCTGGCCGACGGCAGCGACACGACCGTCAGTGGCACCGTCACGCAGGTGGCGGCCAAGAGCGACAAGGGTCGCGACGCGGCGAAGATCGCCGGCGGCGCGGTCGCGGGCGCGGTGATCGGTCACCAGGTGGACGGCGACAAGGGCAAGATCATCGGCGGCCTGCTGGGCGCCGCGGCGGGAACGCTCGCCGCGAAGAAGACCGGCACGGAAGTCGAGTTGCCGGCCGGTACGGTGATCGGCTTCACGCTGAACCAGCCAGTCAACGTGACGATGTAAAGATGGTGCCGGGTCGCGGATTCGCGGATTTGACGAAAACCGTAGGCACAACACCGCGACCCGCCACCGATCAGAGCCCGCGGCGCAGCCAGGCGAAGTCCATCGCCTCGATGTCGGCGAGCAGGGTCTCGCGCCGCGCGGCGAGATCCGCGCGCGCCGGGTCTTCGGCGCGATCCGCGAGCCATTCGCCGCGCCGCACGACGAGCTCG
>JANNKZ010000397.1:0-1988 GCA_031396515.1 Gammaproteobacteria bacterium | reverse complement strand
GCGGATTCGCGGATTTGGTGAAAGACTCTGATTCCCAAATCCGCGAATCCGCGACCCGGCACCTTCTGCCTCTCAGAGCCGCCAGAGCTTGCGGGTGCTGCCGCGGAGCAGCCGCGCGGCGGTCCGTTCCACGCGGCGCAGCTGCGCCGGCGTCAGTTCCTCCGGCTTCGCGCCGTACGACTTGTCCGTCGCGCGCAGCAATTCCAGTGCCCGCTTCTTCGCCTGACGCTTGCGCACATCGTCGAGTGTCCCGCCTCTCGGCACCAGTGCGAGCGCGACCTGGCAACCCATCGCGGCAGCAATCCGGTCGAGGCTGTGCAGCGTAATGCGCCGCTTCGCCTCCGCCCTTTCCCACTGCTGAACGGTCGCGCGCGACACGCCCGCGCGCGCCGCGATCTGCGACTGCGAAATGCCGAGCGCTTCTCGGATCGCGCGCACCCAGCCGGCGCGCGGAGCAGCCTCCGGCTTGCCGCGCGGGAAGGCCCGCGTGCTCGTCGCGAGCGCCTCGCGCTTGCGGCCGGCGCCGCGTGGCGGGATATTCTCCTCAGGCGTCGTGATTTTCGTCTTCAACGGTTTTTTCTTCTTCAGCATGGCGCCCCCGGCGGATGTTTATAAGCATCGTATAGCAGCGCAACACCATGAAAGCAATCGGCACCCCCATGAACCCCCTCGACCTGGCCGCGAATACCAACAGCGGCTACCCGGAACCGTATCGTTCGCAGTGCCTGCCGCGCGAAAAACGCGCGCTCGGCGACGCCGCCGGGCTCACGGCGATCGGCATTCATCACACGACGCTCCACCCCGGCGCCGCATCCTCGATGCGCCACTGGCACACGCGCGAAGACGAGCTCATTTATGTGCTGGCGGGCGAGCTCGTGCTCGTCACCGACGCGGGCGAAACGACGATCGGTGCCGGGCAGTGCGCCGGATTTCCGGCAGGCCGCAGCGATGGTCACCAGTTCGTCAATCGCGGCAGCGTTCCAGCCGTCTATCTCGAGATCAGCAATCGCGACGAGAACGACGTCGCGCACTATCCGGACGTCGACCTCCGGCTCGACTCACCGGAGGCGCCCGGCCGTTACGCGCACAAGGACGGACGACCGTACTGACGGACTCAGCGATGAAAAATTTTTCACTCACCCTGGTCGTCGCGACGGTCGTCACATTGAACGTGTCCGCTGACGATCGTCCGTCACCCGCACCGACCGCACTCGAAGCGTTCGTCGCACGACCGACCGTCGTCCTCGATGTCGGCGAGGTTGTCGGCGGGTTCGAGAGCAAGGATGCGTCGGTCATGGTCATCGCGATCGTCGCGACCGACACCGCGCACCCGGGCGTGCGGATGACTGGCCTGCGCTTCGACCTCGCGGACAATGCCGGTGCCGATCGCGTGTACCTCGATGCGCGGGAGCTCTCGCAGCTCCGCGAGGATCTCGCCGGCATCGAGGGCGGCATTCCCGAACTCGAGGCCGAAGGGGGCGCCCCGGTTCGCGTCCAGGGCACGGGTGCCTGTTGGATGCCGCCGCGGCCGACGAGGATTCTCTGCCCGAGTTATCGCGTGGGGCCCGACGGGCGCGGCATGCACCTCGCTGCCTACGGCAGCCGCAACTTCAGCTATCCCGGGGAACGGCCGGCGGCGCTTGCGGCGCTGGTCGAGCGCGCGATCACGCGGCTGGAAGCGCACTGAAAACCGTGTCTTTCGGATAGTCATACGCATCCGAAACGCGCATAACGCGCAGTTTCCCCGGCCTTCAATCAGCTGCAGCACCGCCGCCATGCCGGCAGGCGCTGGCCCGGCGCTTCAGGGCGTCGGCGCCTTCAGCGTGATCACGAAGATATCGACGCTGGCGCCGACCGAGCGCGTGCAGAGGATGCGCTGCCCGTCCGCCGAGAAGCAGGGCTTGGTCCAGGAGCCGAGGCGCTCCTGGCCATCGCCGAAGGTCACGCGTACCGGGTTGCTGCCGTCGGCGTTCGCGACGTAGATATCG
>JANNKZ010000286.1:0-1799 GCA_031396515.1 Gammaproteobacteria bacterium | reverse complement strand
TCTGCCACGCTTCCTTCGACACGTTGTCGAAGATGCGCTGGCCGAGTTCACCCGGATAGGGCACGCGCTCGAGACCCTCCGCTTCGCGGCCGAGCAGCACGCATTGCACCTGTCTCGCCATGGAATGCCTCCTCCATCAATTTTGCCACCGGCGCCGGCAGGCCGACGGCGCGCCCGGCGCCGGGCTCATGCCAGATCGCATCCGCGCCCGGCGCACGCCGGCGTCGAAGCTCGACCACCCAGGGCTCGATGTCCAGGTCGAAATGCGTGAAGGCATGGCGCAGCGCCGGCAGCCGCCGCCCCTTCCCCGCTGACGCGCCAAATCGCGACTGCCACCAGCGCCGCGCCCGGCGCGCGTCCGGGAATTCCGGCGGCGCCCATAGCCCGCCCCAGAGTCCGTCAGCCGGTCGCCGTTGCAGCAACAGCCGGCCCGCATGCAGCACGAACACCATCTGCCGGCGTTCGATCCGTTTCCGCAAACGCGCTTTCCTGGCGGGCAGTGACTCGACGAGACCTTGGGCGAGCGCCGCGCATTCCGGCGCGAGCGGACAGCGACCGCAGGCCGGGCGGGCGCGGGTACATACGGTCGCGCCGAGATCCATGATCGCCTGCGTGTACGCGGCGACCCGCGTCTGCGGCGTGCAAGCCTCGGCAAGCTCCCAGATCCGCGCGATGGCCGCCGCGCCCGGCGGTTCCTGCACCGCGAATGCACGCGACAGCACGCGCTTGACGTTGCCGTCCAGGATCGGCGCGCGGCGCCCGAAAGCGAGTGAAAGGATTGCACCGGCGGTCGAGCGGCCGATGCCGGGCAGCGCGATCAGCTCTTCCAGAGAATTCGGCAGCGCCCCGCCGTGACGTTCCACCACGAACTGCGCCGCGCAATGCAGGTTGCGCCCGCGCGCGTAATAGCCGAGGCCCGACCAGAGCGCGAGCACCTCGTCCTGCGTCGCCGCCGCAAGCACCGCGACATCCGGAAACCGCGCCATGAAACGCGCGAAATAGGGAATGACCGTTTCGACCTGGGTCTGCTGGAGCATCACCTCGGACACCCAGACGCGGTACGGCGTCGCATCCCGCTGCCAGGGCAGGTCGTGGCGGCCGTGCCGGTCGAACCACGGCAGCAGGCGCGCCGCGATCGTCATTGGCCGCTCGCGCCGTTGCGTTCGACGCGGATAACGGTGTCGCGCAGGCGCGCACCGGCCACCCTCGCCTCGCCAACCCGGATTTCCGCGTCGATGTCGTACTCCGCAAGTTCCGCGATCGCGGCTTCGAGCGTCGCTTTCTTCTGGCGCCGCCGCTTCTGGTCGGGCGCGAGATAACGATCCACCTCGATCTGGTCAGCGGCGAGGCGGACCAGGCGAGCCGACGGCACGAGCCGGCCGTTGAAGTTCGTGTCATCGAGCCGCCCCTCGATCGGGTCCATGTGCACCACGCCGTCCTTCATGCGACCTTCGACGGAAATCTGGAAGCTGCCGAACGCGTTCTCGTCCGCCGTGCGCGGCAGCGGCACGCCGAAGGCGACCGCCGGCGCGCGGGGCGCAAAGGGCACCGTCCGGAAGGTGATCAGGGTCGCCTCGGGCTTCGCGATGTCGAGGCTGCCGGCAAATTCGCCCGGGATCCCGGCGAGGTTGAGCTTCGCGCTTTCCACTGCCGCGACGCTGGTCGCGCTGTCGAAGGTCAGCGCTTTCACTTCGCCTTTCAATTCGACTCCGGCGAGCGGCAGCGGCTCACCTCCCGCCCAGCCGCGGAGATTGAGCGCGGTCACCGCGAACCGGCCCGCGCCGGTGTCAGCGAGCCCG
>JANNKZ010000275.1:0-4567 GCA_031396515.1 Gammaproteobacteria bacterium | reverse complement strand
GCTGGCCGCGCTGCGGCTCGACCGGCCGGTGGCCACCGCGCTCAGGTCGAACGGCTTCGAGGAGGGCGAGGCGCGCCGCGCCGCCGAGCTGGCCCTGGTGGTCGCCTCCCGCGTCGGCCACGCCGCCGCTGTCCGCTCCGCAGTCGCCGGTGAACGGAGATTCCGGATCTCCGGGAGCGAGCGTGAGCGGCGCAACCTCGGCGCCGCCGCCGGGCTCGCCCGCGACACCGACGTTCGCGGACGATCTGGCGTTCCTCGGCAAATACGGCGCCGTTCACGTGCTCGAGTCACCCGGCGGCGCAGCTTGTGCTCGCGTTGCAGGATCGCCTTGAAGGTCCTGAGGTTCAACATGCCCGTCAGGCTGTCGCGCTCGGCCATCTCCTCGATGCGCCGGCGCGCGGTCAGGATCGAGCCCGCGAGTGCCTGTGTCAGGTAGGCGACGAGCGCGTAGGGGCCGATTTCGCCGAACAGCCGCGCCGCAAGTTCTGCCGGCGGCGGCAGTTTGCCCTCGCCGACAATCACCGAGAGCCAGGCGAGCGCGACGCCGATCACGATGACGAGCGCGCCGCGCCGGCCGAGCGTCATCGCCACCAGCACGATCGGCAGCAGGTACAGGTTGACCATCGGGCTCGCCGAACCGCCGGTCTGGATCGCGACCGCCGTAATGAACGCGACCATGGCCGCAGCGCCGAGCGCGATGCGCGCGCCCGTGTCGCGCACCGGGAACCCGCGCCAGCGGAACGCGAGCACGAAAAGCGTGTAGGTCGCCATCGCGATATAGAGCCATCGCGGCGACGCGGGCTTGACGTGCGGGACGAGGGAATAGAGCGAGACGACCAGCAGCACCAGCCAGTCCACGCGCGTCAGGCTCTTGATGATGCTCGCGTGCTCGTCGCGTTGCACCGCTTCGCGGCGCGTTCCCGGCAGCGGATCGGATGCGCCAGGCTGGGCGGGGATCTGCGTCACCGCGCCGCCTTGTCGCGCTGCAGTGCCGCCTCGACCTGGTCGCGCGCGGGCTCGCCGGCGAGCTCGGCGACCAGCGCCAACGCGAAATCGAGCGCAGTGCCGGGCCCGCGCGAGGTGATCACGCCGCCATCATTGACGACCGCCTCGTCGACGACGGTCGTGCGCTGCGCGTCCTTCAGGAATCCGGGGTAGCTCGTCGCGCGGCGGCCGTCGAGCGCGCCCGCGGCCGCGAGCACCATCGGCGCCGCGCAGATCGCGGCCACCGGCTTGCCCTGCTGCTGCAGGTGCTGGATCAGCGCAGTGACGCGCGTGTCCTTCTTCAGGTGTTCGGCGCCCGGCATGCCGCCCGGCATCGCGATCATGTCGAATTCCTGCTCGGCGAGCGCGCCGAGCGGCGTGTCGGCGGCGATGCGGATGCCGTGGGAACCGGCGACCGGGCTGTCGCCGAGCGAGGCGACCACGACCTCGATGCCGGCGCGCCGCAGCACATCGATGATGGTGACCGCCTCGAGTTCCTCGAAGCCTTCCGCGAGCGGGACGAGGACGCGCTTCATGGCTTCAGTGCGGTGCCGGCGCCGCTTGCGCGACCGCGAGCGCGGCATTGCCGGTCTTGAGCCAGGCGAGAGCCGCGCGGATTTCGGCATCGCGCGCGGCGGCCGGGCCCTCGCCGCCGAGCACCACCGCCTGCGGGGCCGGCAGCGCAACGTCCGGCTCGATGCCGCTTTCGTGGATCGATACGCCGGAGGGCGTGTAGTAGCGCGAGGTCGTCAGCTTCAGCGCCTGCCCGTCGGACAGCGGCATGACGGTCTGCACCGAACCCTTGCCGAACGTGCGTTGGCCGATCAGCTTGGCGCGCCCGTTGTCGCGCAGTGCACCGGCGACGATTTCGGACGCGGACGCCGAGCCCTCGTTGACGAGCACCACGATCGGCGCGCCCTGCGTCAGATCGCCGGCCGTCGCGTCCATGCGGAAGCGCGATTCCTTCGAGCGGCCCTCGGCGGTAACGATGATCCCGTTCTCGAGAAAGACATCCGACACGTCCACCGCCGCGTCGAGCACGCCGCCCGGATTGTTGCGGAGATCCAGCACCAGGCCGCGCAGCCGCCCGCCCGCCTGTTCCACGAGCGCGCGCAGGGCGTTGCCGATGTCGGGTCCGGTCGTCTCGCTGAACTGGGAAATGCGCAGGTAGCCGTAGCCGGGCTCGAGCACCTCGAAGCGCACCGAGTGCACGGAGACGATCGCCCGCTCGACGGCGATGTCGAACGGCCGCGACGCCTCGCGCGCAAGCGTCAGCTTCACGATGGTGCCGGGCTCGCCGCGGATCTCGGCGATCGCCTCGGGCAGCTCCATGTCCTCGACCTTGCGGCCCTCGATGCCGACGATCGCGTCGCCCGCGCGGATGCCCGCGCGCGCGGCGGGCGAGCCGTCGATCGGCGCGATCACGACGATGACGCCGGATTGCAGCGCGACCTCGACGCCGATGCCGGAATAGTTGCCCTCGGTGGCGATGCGCAGGTCCTCGAACTCCTCGGCGTCCATGAATGCCGAGTGCGGATCGAGTTCGCCGACCATGCCGCGGATCGCTTTCGACATCAGTTCATGGCGGTCCGTGCTGTCCACGTAATCGTCCTTGATGCGATCGATGACTTCCGCGAGCAGGCGCGCGTCCTTTGCGGGCAGGTCCGCGACCTGGCGGCTCTGGCCCGAGTACCAGAACCAGGTGGCGGCGAGCAGCACCCCGAGCAGGCAGCCCGACAGGACGGCGAGCAGCAAGCGTCGTGGGTGGTTCATGCGTTCATGGTACCCGCGCCCGCGGGGGCGCGGCATCTCCTCGCCCACTCAGCCCGGCGCGGGCTCCTGTGCAGCCATCGCCTCGTACAGGGCGAGGTCGCCCAGGACGTCCGGCAGCGGCACGGGGCGGCCGATCGCGAAACCCTGGCCGAAGTCCACGCCGAGGGCGGCCATGCGTGTGCGCAGCTCGTCGGTCTCGACGTATTCCGCGACCGTCTCCATCCCCATCGTGTGGGCGAGTTGCGCGATCGCCCGCACCATCGCTTCCGTGCGCTGGTTCGAGCCGGCATCGCGCACGAAGGCGCCGTCGATCTTGAGGACGGACACCGGCAGCGACTTCAGGTACACGAGCGAACTCAGGCCGGTGCCGAAGTCGTCGAGCGCGAAGCTGCAGCCGAGCACGCGCAGCCGCTGCATCAGCCGGTCCGCGCGCGTCAGGTTCGAGACCGCGGCGGTCTCGGTCAGCTCGAAGCAGAGCGATTGCGGGGCGAGCCCGGAGTTCTTGATGCTGGTCTCGAGGAACTCGAGGAACGCCTCGTCGGCGATCGAAGGACCCGAGATGTTGATCGAGAACTGCAGGCCTCGGCCTTTCAGCGAGTCCGCATGCGCGGAGAGGGCGGCGAGCGCATTCTTGACCACCCAGCGATCGATTGCGGGCAGCATCTGGTAGCGCTCGGCGGCCGACAGGAACTTCTCCGGCGGCAGCAGCGTGCCATCCTCCGACAGCATGCGCAGCAGGAGTTCGAAGCGCGGCTCGGTGCGGTCGGCGTTGAGCGGCAGAATCGGCTGCGCATACAGCACGAAGCGGTCATTGGCGATCGCGTCATGCAGGCGCTGCACCACCAGCACGTCGGTGTGCCGGCGCATGATGCTCTGGTCCCCGTCCTGGTAGATCTCGGCGCGGTTGCGGCCGCGATCCTTCGCGGCCTTGCAGGCGATCTCGGCATTTGCCAGGCCGTGCGCCAGCGGATTCTGGGAATCCGGCAGCTCGGCGACGCCCGCGCTCAGCGACACCTGCACGGTGCCCTCGGCGCGCACGTAGGTCAGTTCCGAACACTGGCGGCGTACCATGTCGGCGATCTGGTGCGCGAACTCGAGCGCGCAGTCCGGCAGGAACACGGCAAAGCGGTCGCCGGCGATGCGCGCGGCGAGCGCGTTCGGGCGCGGCTTCTTGCGGAGCACCTCCGCGACCTTGCCGATCACCTCGTCGCCGACGTGCATGCCGAAGTTGTCGTTGACGACGTGCATGCGGTCGAGGTCCAGGTACAGCACGCAGTCGCGGCCCTCTTCGCGCCGCGCCGCCAGCGCCGCGCGCACCTGCGTCTCGAACGCGGAGCGGGTCAGGAGCGCCGTCAGCGCGTCGAAGTTGTTCTGGAGCGTCGTGGTCGTCTTGCGCGACAGGAGCTCGATCAGGCGTTCGGTGCGCGGCGCGAAGTCCGGCTCCGACTCCTCGCGGAACATCGCGAGGAAGCCGACCACGCGTCCGGACGCGTGACGCACCGGTGTGCACAGGATCTTGTACGGCGGCAGCTCGATCGGGCGCACCTTGATCTTGTTGATCACCAGGTTGCGCCGCTGCAGCTGCGACCAGTTCAGCAGGTGGCGGTGGATCTTGGTCAGGATCTCGACTTTAGGCTTGTCGCCGAGCGGTGCCTTGCAGATCGCGACGTTGCGCTCGGGCACGACCAGCGCGCCCAGCATGCAGCCGAGGTGATCCACGCAGGTCTGCACCAGCACGCCGAGTTCGTCGCCCTGCAGCGGGTTCTCCGGATCGTCCGGCGCGATGCGCAGCAGCAAGTCGAGGTCCTCG
>JANNKZ010000249.1:0-1779 GCA_031396515.1 Gammaproteobacteria bacterium | reverse complement strand
GCCTTGTCGGCGTCAATTAACACCGGATAACCGATGCCGGTGGCGCTTGCGATGGCGCCGGCCTGCGCCGCTTCCTTGTCCAGGTTGATGCCGTAGACGACCAGTCCGACCGCCCCGTAGGTCTTGCGCAGTCGCTCAAAGCGTTCGAGCTCGCGCCGGCAATCGCCGCACCAGCTCGCCCAGAACACGAGCGCAACGACCTCGCCGCGATGTTCCGACAGGCGGTGGTTGCTGCCGGCGGCGGAACGGAGCGCGAAATCGGGCGCAGTCGGCGCATCGGCTGCGCCTGCGATGAGGGTCAGTGCGGCGAGCGCGGCTCCCAGTGCGAGACGCGCTGCCGGACGGCGGCAGTGATGGCGGTCGTCCATGTCGGGGCATGTAACATAACGCCGGTCTGCCCGGCTTGGTATATGTTTATTCAGCCCGCGCCGGTGGTCTCGCCGCACGTCACACAATCGTTCCGTTCACGATCGGGTTGAACGCGATGAGGCTGTCCTGGAGCGTTGCGGATCCGAGGCCGTGGCCCGGGAATCGCGCGCCGAACTGCCCCTGCTCGCCGTGCAGCGCCAGGTAATTCAGCACCACGGCTTCGACCAGCAGGTTGACGTTGTTGGCGGCCGGGGTCGAGGCGGTCTCGACCGAGGCGTCGCGGCGGAACCAGCCGATCTGCTGATGCTGCTCGGGTGGCCGGTTGTCGCCGGTATAGAACGCAGCGCGACCCTGCGGGTTATAGACCAGGAAGAACGACGCGGCGGTCTGCTGGTTGTCGCTCGACCAGTCGAACTTGCCGCGGCCGTCCGTGCTGTTGTCCACGACGCCGTCGGCGGACAGCGAGCCGTCGCTGAACACGTAGAGCATTAGCGGCACGCCACGGCGCGCAGCGTACTCGAGGCAGGCGCCCATGCAGCGGCCCGCGCGCAGGTCGCGCAGTTCGCCGGTAGCGCGACCCTGGCCATGATAGTCATAGCCTCCCATCGTGATCGTGCCGGCTCCGGCATAGCCGTTGATGACAAGCTTCATCACGGCCGCGGTCTTGCGGAATTCCGAGTCGTTCTGGAATTCCTGGGTCGTAAAGATGCCGGCCGGCCCGACGATGTCGGGATCCAGTTCGGGGTTGAGCGCCGACGGGTCGCCGTAGCGATCGGTCAGGTCCGCCGCCTTGACGTAGTTGCAGCGCACCATGTCCTTGATGATCGCGTCGCGCGTGATGCCGGTGTCGACACGCGCGAGCTTGCGGTCCGACAGGCGCTGGATGGATTCCATCACCCGCACCGCATCGTCCTGGTCGAGCAAGCCGACCAGCTTGCCGGTGTCCACCAGGCCGGTGACGTCACTCGTGCGGTCCACCTTGGTCGGGCGTACCGAGACGTCGACGAGGCCCGCGGGCGCCATCGAGTTGCCGCCCGATTCCGAGCTCTGCGAGCCGATCAGGGTCAGGAGTTCGCCGTCCGCGCCGGCGCGGTAGATGCCGTACATCGGGTTGTGCGGATTATTGCCGGTGTCGTTTTCGGAACGCGCCGGGATGACCGCGCCGTTGGTCGCGGCCGCCGTCGTCACACTGACACGCTCGAGGATGCCGCGCACGAAGGCGCTGTCCAGATGGAACGCGAGGCCGAGTCGGCTCTCGATGAAGTCGTTGGTCGCGCTGCCCGCATTCGGCGCATTGGGCACCATGTCGCCCGGCAAGCCGAGGCGGCCGTAGCCCGCCACCGACAGGAAATCGCGCTGCCCGCCCTGCGCGCCGACCAGCACGTTGGAGCCGACCATGTTGGCGCCGCC
>JANNKZ010000247.1:0-11537 GCA_031396515.1 Gammaproteobacteria bacterium | reverse complement strand
CACAAATGACGATCACCACGGTTTTGCCCGCGTAGTCGCCGGCCGACCTTACGAAGGCCGCGACCGCGACGGCCGCGGCTCCTTCGATGAGCTGGCCGTCGTCGCGGTAAACGCGACGCGCGGCCCCCAGGATTTCCGCTTCGGTGACCAGGACACTGCGATCAATCACCAGCTGGGCCACTTTCAGGGTGACTGCTTCCGGTTCGATTCCCCCGGCGGTGCTGACGGACAGCGTGGGTTTCTCCGGCACCTCGATGATCCTGCCCGCACGCAGGCACTCGTACAGCGCGGGTGAATTTTCGGGCCAGCAGGCGACGACTTCCGTTTCGGGCGAGGCGGACTTCAGGTGCAGGCCGATGCCGCCGATCAACCCGCCACCGCCGACCGCCACGAAGACGGCATCCAGCTTGCTCGCATTGACCTGCCGTAGCTGCCGCAGGACTTCTACCGCCACGGTGCCTTGTCCCTCGATGACCTCCAGGTCGTTATAGGGCGATACGTAAGTGCGGCCCGATTGCTCCGCTTCCCGGCGCGCGGCCTGTTCCGCCAGGAGTGGATCTCCTTTAACGGTGCGCACCCCTGCTCCCAACGACTCAATCCGGGTTCGCCTGAGGGGGTCGATGTCATCCGAAACGAAAACTTCGACGGGTATGCCAAGGCTCCGTCCGATCGTCGCGACCGCAAGCGCGTGATTGCCGTTTGAGGCAGCGACAACGCCCCGTGCCGCCTGTTCGCGTGGCAGCAGGAGTAACTTGTTCGCGGCCCCGCGAATCTTGAATGCGCCGATTTCCTGAAGGTTGTCGAGCTTCAGGAAAACATTGGCGCCGGTGGACTCGCTCAGCGCTTGTGAGTGCGCCAGTGGCGTCTCGCGGATGTAGGTCCGGATGCGCTGCTCGGCGGCCATTGAGTCCATCGGGGAATCGTCTCGTGTAACTGCTGGGTTCAGTGCCCTGATGATATTGTGACACTGGGGTCATGGCATCAGGAGGCCCGGCATGCAGAAGAGAGCGCTGGGCAGGAGCGGCCTTTCCGTTTCCGCGATGGGTCTCGGTTGCATGGGCCTTAGCAGCGGCTATGGGGTTGGTCTCGACCGGCAGCAAGGGATCCGGCTGATCCGCGCGGCTGTCGAGCGCGGCGTGACGTTCTTCGACACCGCCGAGGTCTACGGCCCCTTCGTCAACGAGTCCCTGGTCGGCGAAGCGCTCGAGCCGTTTCGCCGAGATGTCGTCATCGCCACCAAGTTCGGATTCAACATCGGCGCCCAGGGTGCGGAAAACCCGCTCGACAGCCGGCCGGAACACATCAAAGCCGTCGCCGAGGCATCGCTCAAGCGGCTCCGCACCGACGTCATCGACCTGTTCTACCAGCATCGTGTCGATCCCGACGTGCCGATCGAGGACGTGGCGGGCACCGTCAAGGATTTGATCCAGGCCGGGAAGGTAAGGCACTTCGGACTGTCGGAGGCTGGCGTGCAGACAATCCGTCGTGCCCATGCCGTCCAGCCAATTGCCGCGCTGCAGAGCGAATATTCGCTCTGGTGGCGCGAGGTCGAACAGGAAACGCTGCCGGTGCTCGAGGAGCTCGGCATCGGCTTCGTGCCCTTCAGCCCGCTCGGCCGCGGCTTCCTCACCGGCGCGATCGACGAGTCGACGACCTTCGACGACGAGGACTTTCGCCAAGGCATTCCGCGGTTCGCGCCGGAGGCACGGAAGGCGAATCAATCCATGGTCGACCAGATCGGTCGCATCGCGGAGCAGAAACGCGCGACGAAAGCGCAGGTCGCGCTCGCCTGGCTGCTGGCGCAGAAGCCCTGGATCGTTCCGATTCCCGGGACGACCAAGCTGCACCGGCTCGAGGAGAATCTGGGCGCGGCGAGCATCGAACTGACGGCCGACGATCTTCAGGCGATCGATACCGCCTTGTCGCAGGTCGCGGTGCATGGCGCCCGCTATCCAGAGCACCTCCAGCGCATGGTCGATCGTTGACGCCGGCAGCCCGGGAGACTTGATTGGCCCAGGGCGCAACGATGTATGTGTTCGAGGTCCGCCTGGCCGACGCGGACCGCGCGGTCAACGAGACGCTGACGATCCGGGCGGCGCGCCATCCCTCCGAGACCGCCGAGTACCTGCTGACGCGCCTGCTCGCCTTCTGCCTCGAGTACACCGAGGGGATTGCATTTTCGAAGGGCCTGTCCGATCCGGACGAACCCGCGATCGCGGTGCGCGACCTGACCGGCGTCATGCAGACCTGGATCGAGATCGGCGCACCGGACGCGAATCGCCTGCACAAGGCGTCGAAAGCGGCGCCGGATGTCGCGGTCTACGCGCACCGCGGCCTCGATCAACTGCTGGCCCGCCTTGCCGGCGAGCGGATTCACCGCGCCGCGGAGATCCGCCTGCGCGCGGTGAATCCGGAACTGCTGGCTGACCTCGTCGCACGGCTCGACCGTCGCATGGATCTTGACCTGGCGGTTTCCGATCACGCGCTCTACGTCACGCTGGGTGGCGAAACATTGACGGGCGTCATCGAGGAACGGCGGCTCGGCACATAGCTGATCGCAGCCGCGCCGGCATGGTTGGATCTTGTGGTGAAACGCGATGTGTCTCAACCACGGAGCGTCAGGCTCCTGGGGTGTTATAGGGTCAGGTCTCACGGGCAATGAGTACTGATTAGCTTCCCCTACCCGCGCGCAGCGCCAGCCGCTCGCTTGCGCCGGTACCAGCGAAGGTCCATCATCGAGATCGAAAGCGTCCACGCTTGAGGCTAGCGGGTTCCGGCCACTAATCCGGCCTGCGACGCGCGACCTGCAGGCGGCCCCGGCTCTTGGGGTCGTCGCGGTTACACCCGGTGGCGCGGCGACGCTCTGGCGTCAACTCTGCAGGGGGTTGAACGTGGGGCCAATTCGAAATGCGCTGTACGCGTGCTGGCTGCTTGCCGGAATCCTCTGGCAGGTCGGCGCGAGTGCTGAGGACCCTCTGCTCGAGGAGGTCGTCGTCACCGGCACGCGCATCGCGCGGCCGAACTTCGAAGCCGCGAGCCCGATCGTCGCGGTGCCGGCTGCGGCATTCGAGCGGACGGCGTCGAGCACAGTCGAGAGCACACTCAACCAGTATCCGCAATTCGTGCCGAGCTACACCGGCACGTCCAACAATATCGGCTTGAACAGTGCCTCGAGCGGTCAGGCAAGCCTCAACCTGCGCGGTCTCGGCGAGAAACGCACGCTCACTCTCGTCGAGGGCAGCCGCCTGGTGCCGGTCAATGCTAATGGCGAGACGGACCTGAACGTCATTCCGCCGGCGCTGATCGAGAGCGTCGAGATCGTTACCGGCGGGGCATCGGCGGTTTACGGGTCGGACGCCATGGCGGGGGTCGTCAACTTCCGGCTGCGCCGGGAATTTGACGGCGTTGAGCTCGGTGCACGCTGGGGGCAGACCGACCGCGGGGACGGTGAAGAGTACGATGTCTCGCTGACGGCGGGCACGGATTTCGCCGACGGCCGCGGATCGGTAGTCGGCTCCATCGGATACCACAACCGCGCGCAGATCAACCAGCCGGCTCGCCACTTTTCGCGAGTGCCGCTGTTTTACCTCGGACCCGGCGCGGGCATTATCGGCCCTGACAGCGCGTACATCGGCGTTGGGTCGCTTGCGATCGAGGAAGGCGTGGCGTTCCCGGATAATCCGGACAATCCCGTCGATCCCGAAGTTTTCGAGGAACTGTTCGAATCCTACGGATACCCCGCCGGCAGTGTGTCGCAGCGCGGCAATGCGTTTGGCTTCAACACCGACGGGACCCTGTTCACAACAGGCAATTTCGATCCTGACAGTGTCGCAAATTTCCGCGGTCAGGGCGATCCGTTGACTTCGCACTCTTTTCGCCACAACTACAATCCTGCGAAAACCTTCGCACTGCAGATGCCGTTGACCCGCAGGTCGGCATACGTATCAACAAGCTTCGAGCTGACCGAGGATTTCGAGTTGTACGCCGAGGGCATCTATGCCGACTACGCAGTCAGTACCCAGATTGCGCCGGTGCCACTGCAGAACGTCCGCATGCCGACGAGCAATCCTTTCATCCCGGCGGATTTCCAGCGCCTGCTCGACTCGCGCCGCCTGAACCCGGATGAGCCGTTCATATTTGCCAAGCGATTGACTGTCCTTGGACCGCGAGTGCAAGAGAACAATTACGATACGTACCAGGCGTTGGTCGGGGCGCGCGGCCGCCTGACAGACGATTGGGACTTCGACGTCAATGCGCAATTCGGTGCGAGCAGCCAGTGGAAGCATCAGACCGGCAATGTCAGCCGGTCCAAAGTCGAGGAATTGACCTTCGCGCCTGACGGGGGCGAATCCCTCTGCGGCGGCTTCAGCCCATTCGGCCTCGACTCAGTTCTTCCGGCATGCGCGGACTACATCGCCGTCGACGCCGGCATTCAAGCCGAGGTCCAGCAACTGATCGCGGAATTCTCGGCGAGCGGGGCGCCGCTCAAGCTGCCCGCGGGCGCGCTGCGCATGGCGATCGGCATGCAGTATCGCAGCAACGGGTATCAGTTCCATGCGGACGAAGCCCTGCGGCTCATCGCGCCTGACGGTCTCCCCGACATCGTCGGCATCCCGGCCGCGGACGACATCGACGCCGACGACCACAACACGGACGTATACATCGAGGCTGCGATTCCGCTTCTCACAGGCGCGAGGGCCGCCGAGTCGCTCGAAACCGTACTCGGATTCCGTCACTCTGACTATGCGTCCGCGCGCGCGGCCGACGCCTGGAAGGCGGAACTGCTGTATCGACCCGTGGCGGTTGTAAGCCTGCGCGGATCGTATCAGCGTGCGGTTCGGGTCCCATCGATATACGAGCTCTATTTGCCAGGTACAAGGATTTTCGGCTTCGACTTTGAAGCCGAGGCTTGCAGCGTCAATAGTCTCCAACGCGACGGCAGGTTTCGGGAGCAGGTTGAAGCACTTTGCATCGCGCAGGGCGTACCGGCGGAGCTGCTGCCGGAGTTCTACGAAGACGGGATCGAGATAACGGTCCGCGGCAATCCGGATCTCGACCCGGAGACAGCCGATACCCTCACGACCGGGATCGTCGTGCGCCCGGAGTTCCAGTCGCGCTGGATCAGTGACCTGCAATTCACGGTCGACTGGTACCGGATCGAGATCGACGATGTTGTCACGTTCATAGACGCGGTCGGCGCAGTCGAGAACTGCTTCGACCCTACGTTCAATCCCGCTTTCGTTGCGGACAACTACTGGTGCACGCTTTTCGGCCGCGATACCGAGACGGGCGAAATTGTCGACGCGGTCGACACGTTCTATAACCTCGCCACGTCGACGACTTCGGGTGTCGACTTCCAGCTCGACTGGCGACTGCCGATCGGCCCCGGCACGTTCGGCATCGGCTGGTATGTCGGATGGATGGACGAGTACGAGGTTCAGACGTCGCGCGAAGTCCCCGCGGAAGGATTCGTCGGGACTATCGGCGGCTTCGCCGGTTCCTATCCCGAATGGAAGTGGCTCATGGACCTGCGCTACGCGTGGCACGACCTCGAGGTAGGCCTCGCCTGGCGATATGTCGACGCCACGCGCGACACGTCCCGCTCCAATCGCAAGACGACCGATTTGAGTGTGCCGCACAGGGATTACGTCGACCTCGACGCGAGCTATGTGTTCAATGACGGCTGGTTCGACGGACTGACGATCCGGGCCGGCATCGAGAATCTCACGGACGAATTGCCGCCGGTGTTTCCGAATTACGCGGTTGCGAACACGGACCCTTCGCAGTTCGACGTGCTGGGGCGCCGCTACCACCTCACGCTGGCGCTGAAGTTCTGACGCGCACGGATCACCGTCAGTTGGGATCGCGTGATTCTTCCAGCCAAGTCGGCGGGCCCTGGCCTGCGTTGTCGCGCACTGCCAAATAGGCATCCGCAACCTGCTGCATCATGCCCGCGCGCGCGAGCAGACGGGCGAAACTAGCACGGCGATGGCGCCAGTGGATCCAGGTGTCGTCTGGCCAGGCTTCAGCCTGCGCGCGCTCCGCAGCGGCAGCGTATGAAGAAAACGCGTTGAGCAGGAGTGCGTTGCGCTTCTGCGGCGAGTTCTCGGTGATGGCGGAGGTCTCGTCGCGCTCTGCGAATCGTGCGAGAGCGTTAGGCTCGCCGATATCGGCGCCTTTTCGATACCACGACCAGGCCTTTGAGGGGTCTGGCCCTCGCTCATATAGTTGGCCCAGCTCGAACGCGGCAATCGGTACGCCGTCCCGCCAGGCCTTTTCATAGAGCGAAACCGCGCGGGCGCGATCGGACGGTCCGGCTGAAGGGTCGACAAGGAGGCCCGCCAGGTCGACTTGCGCGGCTCGATAGCCGCCCGAAACCGCGAGCTCGAGCTCACGTCGCGCGCTCTTCTGATCGTCCTTTGCGAGCATTGCGCGGCCCAGTTGATAAGTGAGTCGTGGCTCGGCTCCGGACTCTGCGATCTCCCGGGCGCAGGCGTTGGTTGCAACACTGACAGAAATGCTCTTTCGCGCGACGCCTCGCGCCCGCCGATCAGGATCGTGAGGCGCCGCAGCCGCCGTATCGCATCCGGACGCATTGCCAGGCCAGGCCCTGATCCGCGCATCCGGCGACAGGCCCAACCGAGATCGCTCGAGGTCGGACAGTTCATCGATCTTCGCCGCCTGTGACCATGCAACCTGCTTGTCCAGGTCCGCGGGGACTCTCGCGTCCCAGATTCGCGCGGTATAGTCGTCGGAAGTAGTAACGATGCGCCGCCCGTCGGGCGACCATCGAGCCGACCAGACGCCATTGTCGTGGCCGGAGAGAACGGCGAGCTGCACTCCGCCCGCCGCGTCCCAGATGCGAGCGGTGCGATCAACCGAGGCAGAGACGATGCGCCGCCCATCGGGTGACCATGCAGCCGACCAGACGTCATCGTTATGGCCGGAAAGGACGGTGAGCTGTTTGGCCGTATCCGCGTCCCAGATCCGCACGGTCTCGTCAAAGGAGGCGGTAACGATGCGCCGCCCGTCCGGCGAGAACGCGGCAGACCACACCATATCCGCATGGCCGGATAGCACGTCGAGCGGCTTGGCCGTGACCGCGTCCCAGATCCGCGCCGTCCGGTCGCCGGAGGCGGTGACGATGCGCCGCCCGTCGGGCGAGAATGCGGCTGTGCGGACCACACCGTCATGGCCAGAAAGTACGGCGAGCTGTCTGCCCGTGGCCGCGTCCCAGATGCGCGCGCTCTTGTCATTGGAGGCGGTGACGATGCGCCGCCCGTCGGGCGAGAACGCGGCGCTGCGCACGTTTCCGCCCCCATCGTCGGCAGGCAGGCCCTCGCCATGGCCGGAGAGGACCGCGAGCTGCACGCCGCTGGCCGCATCCCAGATGCGCGCCGTCCGATCGTTGGACGCTGTGACGATGCGCCACCCGTCGGGCGAGAACGCGACGCTGCGGACCATATCGTCATGGCCGGAGAGGCGGGCAATCTGCCCGGCCGTAGTCGCGTCCACGATGCGCACGGCTTGTTGTTCCGAGGCAGCGGCAATGGCGATGCGCAGCCCGTCGGGCGAATACGCGGCATCGGCAACGTAGTCGCCAAGATCGGACAGTACGGCGAGCTGCATGCCGCTGGCCGCGCCCCAGATGAGCGCCGTCTTGTCCAGGGAAGCGGTGACGATCTGCCGCCCGTCGGGGGAGAACGCCGCCATTCGGACTCGATCGCGATGGCCGGAAAGTACGGCGAGTGGCTTGGCCGTGGCCACGTCCCAGATGCGCGCGCTCTGGTCATAGGAGGCGGTTACGATGCGCCGTCCGTCGGAGGAGAACGCGGCCGACAGGACATAGTCGCCGTGACCTGAAAGAACGGCGATCGATTTGCCAGAGTCCGCGTCCCAGATTCGAGCAGTCCGGTCTTCGGAGGCGGTGACGATCCGCCGCCCGTCGGGCGAGAACGCCGGGGACACGATGAACCCGTCATGACCGGAGAGAGCGGCGAGCTGTCTGGCGGTGGCTGTGTCCCAGACGCGCGCGCTATGGTCGCCAGATGCGGTAACTATGCGCCGACCATCGGGCGAAAATGCGGCGCCGAAGACGGCGGCCTCATGGCCAGAGAGCACCGCGAGCTGCTTGGCCGTGGCCGCGTCCCAGATGCGCGCCGTCTTGTCCAGGGAAGCGGTGACGATGCGCCGCCCGTCAAACGAGAACGCGGCGGTGAAGACCTCATCACCATGACCTGAGAGGACCGCGAGCGGTTCGGCCGTGTTTGCATCCCAGATGCGCGCCGTGTGGTCCGCCGAGGCTGTGACGATGCGTTGGCCGTCAGGGGAGAACACCGCTTTGTAGACACTATCGCTGTGGCCGGTGAGCACGGCCAGTGGCATGGCCGTGGCCGCGACCCAAATCCGAGCGGTCCGGTCGTCGGAGGAGGTGACAATCCGCCGCCCGTCGGGCGAGAACGCGGCGCTGACGACGGCCTCGCGATGGCCGGAGAGTACGGCAAGCAGGGCGTCGGCTGCGCGTACTTCCTGAAACAAGTTGATGGCAGAAGCCGACCGAGCAGCAGGGGAGTGCTTATTCGCCAGGACCTCGACGATGATGCCCTGCGCGCCGGAAAAGTTTCCTTCCGCCAAATGCCGCGCTGCTATGCCAGTGAGCAAGCGCAGCTGGGCAGCCAGCGCCAGTTGTGCCTGGGACTCGGCTTCCTGCTGATTCTGTAGGGCGATCAAGCCGGCTCCTGTGGCAAGCAGCGCAAGCACGGTCACGACGACGACGACCAAGGTCAGCACGCGCACCGAGCGACTGCGTATGCGGTTTTCAGCGGCCTGCGAGCGCTCGATGTAATCAACGAGATCAGGCGCGGTCTCCACGCGGTGCTCGCGCAGGAGACGCTGTCCATCGATCAGGTCGATCTCGGAGAGCAGCCCGGGTTCGCGGCCGGAGCGGGCACGCCAGGCCGCGAATCGTGCGTGCAGTGTCACCGAGTTCTTGCGCCTGCCGACGGCGTCTTGGCCGGTTTCCGCCAGCCCGCGCCACAGCGAAAAACGTTCTTCGATGCGGCGGCGGATCTTGAGGGCTTCGGCATTGTCCTGCAGGAAATCGCGCGCCAGGGTCCACCGCGTGATGAGCGCTTCGTGGGCGACCCGAATGGTCGGCGCCCCGCCCGATTCGGCATCGCTGACCAGCAGGCGTGCATCGGAATGGAGCAGCGCTTCGACCAGCCTGCGTTGCGCCGTGCCTGGCTGAAATGTCGAAAGTGGCACCCGCCTGGATATGGCGCGGTCGATGTCGCCGTCGGCCGTGCCCATCTGGACCAGCGCGAACAGGACCGAACCGAGGGACTGGCGATCCTCGGGCGCGCAGCTCTCCAGTATCGCGTCCGCCCGCGTGGCAATTGCGCCCTCCAGCCGGCCGAGCCGCTCGTAGGTTGCAAACGTCAGAACGGCGCCCTGGGCTTCGAGTACATCGCAGCGATAGAGCTGGTCCAGCAGATAGGACAGCAGCGGCAGCGCTCCCGATTCGTGCGCGACTTCCTCGGCGATGATCTCGTTGAGTGGCACGTCGGTCGTCGAATGGTGTTCGAAGACGACACCTGCCGCGGCCGCGGGTCGCCGGATCATCTGACTCAGTTGCGTTTGAGTTGGCGGCAAGAGCTCGAGCCGGCCATTGCCTTCCGCCAGATGTACGAGCGCGGGGGTGTCGTCAGCCTGGTGCCAGAAATCTTTCCGCATCGTGGCGACGATCCACACGCGACCCGACCGCGCGAGTCCGCCAATGAGAGCGACGAACTGCTGCCGCTCTTGAGACGTCCGGAGCTCGTTGGTAAACAGCTCTTCCAGCTGATCCAGCACGAGTACGAGTCGCGCCGTCTCGTGCTCGAGCATGCGGCCATCCTGTCGCGCAGCGATCGCAAGCTGGCCCAGCACCGTTGCGATCGGATAGGCGGGTTCAGTCGTGGCATTGCGCAAATGGGCGGCTAGTCCCGCAACCGATTGGCCGGGTCCGAGGAGTTCCGACAGACCTTCGTCCGCGGAAACCTGCATCGTCAGCCTGCGGGCCAGCGCATCGAAGAGATCCTCGCCCTCTTGCGCGTCGCTGGGACGGAATGTGACGCGGCGCAGGAACGCAACGCCCGGAATCCGTCGCGGCACGAAGAGCTTTGGAACGATGCCCGCCTTCACCAGCGACGACTTGCCGGAACCGCTGGCTCCCAACACGAGCAGGAATGGCGAACCTGCCGCGGCGCTCGCCACCAGCTGCACCATGGCCTTCGTCAGGGCATCGTCCTGACCGAAGAAGATCGGCGCATGCTCGAACTCGTAGGATTCGAGCCCGCGAAACGGCGCATGCATCCAGATCCGCGTCCCCTGTTCGTGACTGACCGAGGCCAGGGAAGCAATGCGCTTCTCGATGAGCTTGCGAAGATGCTTCTCGAATGCCGCGGCAAACTCTGCGCCGCTCGTGAACTCGGTGTAGGCGCCAAGAAAGGTTCCCCGGTTGGCGAAATGCCGCGACCAGAACCGGTCGAGCTCCTCGAGCTGCTCGATGTCCTGCCGCCGGCGCGCGGTATCCAGCGTTCCTACGCGGGCGTCCTCGCGGCTGCGATAGACCAGGAGATCCGGCGTTCCGACCTCCTGTGCTGCTTTCAGGGCTTCCTCATACTCCCACTCGGTGCCGGTCACCGGCGCGCGCCCGTCGATGCCGTGGTACTCACGCACCTTCGTGCGCTCCGGCAAGGGCGTTCCCAGCCGCGACCAGACGATCAGTACGACAACATCGAATGCACTGGGCGGCTCGATCGAGTCCTGGAAGTGTCCGGAGGCGACCATCGCCTCGTATTCCCAGAGATACGGCTCGATCGTGAAGAAACGCGCATAGTCCTGCGCCAGGCGTTCGATGGTGAGGGCCGCGATTTCTCGCGTGGCGGCGACATCGCCGGGTGAGGAAAGGAAAATCCGGAGCCGCCTGATCATGGCTGCGAGCGGGCGCTGCTCTGGGATTCTGCCGCCACGGCGCGGACTATGGCACTAGACTGGCGCTGCCTCAAAGAAAAACCCCCCGACGTTTCCGTCGGGGGGTTCTGTTGGAATCCTGGCGGTGACCTACTCTCACCTGGCCTACGGCCAAACTACCATCGGCGCAGAGCGTTTTCACTTCCGAGTTCGGAATGGGATCGGGTGGTTCCCGCCCGCTATGACCGCCAGGAAAACTGTCGCCCGCGCCGCTGATCGTGGCAGCGCCGGCATGTACGGATCTTGTGGAGAAACGCGATGTGTCGCACTCACGGAGCTCAGGCTCCTTGGGTGTTATATGGTCAAGCCTCACGGGCAATTAGTACTGGTTAGCTGAAGCCATTACTGGCCTTACACACCCAGCCTATCAACGTCGTCGTCTACGACGGCCCTTCAGGAGGATCAAGTCCTCAGGGAGATCTCATCTTGGGGGGGGCTTCCCGCTTAGATGCTTTCAGCGGTTATCCCGTCCGCGCATAGCTACCCGGCAGTGCCATTGGCATGACAACCGGAACACCAGTGGC
>JANNKZ010000203.1:0-1979 GCA_031396515.1 Gammaproteobacteria bacterium | reverse complement strand
CGAGAATTCGACCGAAGGCACCGTGATGCACACGCTCGACCGCTTCCTGGTGTCTCCGCTGTCCATCTGCGGCGAAGTGGAATTGCGCATCCACCAGTACCTGATGGGCCGCATGAAATCGCTCGCCGCGGTCAAGCGGATTTGTTCGCACCAGCAGTCGCTCGCGCAGTGCCGCGAGTGGCTCAATGAGCACCTGCCCGAAGTGGAGCAGGTACCGGTCAGCAGCAATGCCGAGGCCGCGCGGCGCGCGCGCGACGAGCAGTACACGGCGGCGATCGCCGGCGAGACCGCCGCCGAGGTGTACGGGCTCGACGTGCTGGTCGCGAAGATCGAGGACCGGCCGGACAACACGACGCGCTTTCTGGTGATCGGCGCGAAGACGTTCCACACGAGCGGCGACGACAAGACGACGGTCCTGGTTTCGGTCGCGCGCACTGATGCGCCGGGCGCCCTCTACCGGCTACTCGAGCCGCTTGCGCAGCACGAGGTCAGCCTCACTCGCATCGAGTCGCGGCCGTCGCGCCGCCGCAAGTGGGACTATGTCTTCTTTTTTGACCTGGAGGGTCACGCCGAGGATGCGAAGGTTGCCAAGGCGCTCGCCCAGCTCAAGGAACGCAGCTCGCTGTACCGCGTGTTGGGCTCCTATCCGCGGTCGATCCTCTGACCATGGCGAACCGCTTCGAATCGCTGGCGGCTCCCGGTGTCCGGCGGCTCGCGCCGTATGTGCCCGGCAAGCCGCCCGAGCAGCTCGAACGAGAGCTCGGCATCAAGGACAGCATCAAGCTCGCCTCGAATGAGAACCCGCTCGGTCCGGGCGCGGCGGCGAAAGCGGCGCTGGCCGCCGTGGTCGCGGGCGTCGGCCTGTACCCCGACGGCAGCGGGCACGTGCTGCGTTCGCGCATCGCGGCACGCCACGGCCTGCAGCTCTCCCAGGTGACGCTCGGCAACGGCTCCAACGACATTCTGGTGCTGCTCGCAGAAACCTTCCTGACGCCAGAACTCGAGGCGGTCTACTCGCAGTACGCCTTCGCTGTTTATCCGCTGGCCGTGCAGGCCGCGAGTGCCGGCGCGCGCGTGGCGACGGCCCACCCGGCGGATCACGCGATGCCGCTAGGTCACGATCCTTCCGCGATCCTGGCCGCGATCGGCCCGCGAACGCGCGTCGTCTTCCTCGCGAACCCGAACAACCCGACCGGCACCTGGATGGGGGAGCAGGAACTCGACGTTCTGCTGCGCGCGATTCCGCCCGAAGTCATCGTCGTGCTCGACGAGGCCTATCACGAATATTCCACCGCCGCCGGCGTCCCGGACGGCACGCGCTGGCTGTCGCGGCACCCGAATCTCGTCGTCGCACGCACGTTCTCGAAGGCCTACGGCCTCGCGGGACTGCGGATCGGTTACGCGCTGTCGGATCCGGACATCGCCGACCTGCTGAATCGCGTGCGCCAGCCGTTCAACGTGTCGGTCGCGGGGCTGGCCGCCGCGACAGCAGCGCTCGACGACCAGGCGCACCTGGATGCGACGCTTGCGCTCAATCGCGAGGGTCTTGCGCGGCTGCGCGACGGCCTGACGGCGCTCGGCCTCGTGGTGCTGCCGTCGGCCGCGAATTTCCTGCTCTGCGACCTCGGCCGGCCAGCGGGACCGGTCAATGAGGCGCTGCTGCAGCAGGGCGTCATCGTTCGCCCGCTCGGTAACTACGGTCTGCCGAATCACCTGCGCATCACGACCGGGACCGCCGCCCAGAACGAACGCGTGCTCGCGGCAATGTCCACGGCGCTCGCGGCGCACGCGTGAGAGCGGCACGCCCCGGATTCATCGCGGAACCGGGCGGCCGGGTCGCGGGCGAGATCCGCGTGCCGGGCGACAAGTCGATCTCGCATCGTGCCGCGATCCTCGGCGCCATCGCCGATGGCGCGACCGATATCCACGGCTTCCTGGACGGCGAAGACTGCCGGGCGACGCTCGCGGCCTTCTCGGCC
>JANNKZ010000143.1:0-1510 GCA_031396515.1 Gammaproteobacteria bacterium | reverse complement strand
CAGCCTGCCGCGAGCGCCGGGCCGACCTTGCGCGTGATCATCGCCGCCGGGAAATTCCACGGCGTGATCGCCGCGACCACCCCGACCGGCTGGCGCAGCACGAGGATGCGCTTATCGGCCTGGTGGCCGGGGATGACGTCGCCGTAAAGTCGCTTCGCTTCCTCGGCGAACCATTCGACAAAGGAGGCGGCGTAGGCGATCTCGCCTTTCGATTCGGCGAGCGGCTTGCCTTGCTCGGCGGTCATGAGCCGGGCGAGGTCGTTCGCATTCAAGAGGATCAGGTCGTGCCAGCGGCGGAGCAGCACCGAGCGTTCTTTCGCAGTCTTCGCGGCCCAGGCCGGGAAGGCGGCGTGCGCGGCAGCGACGGCCTTCTCGGTCGCGGCGGCGTCGAGCGCGGGCACGGCGCCGAGCAGCGCGCCGGTCGCGGGATTGCGAACCTCGTGCGTCGCGCCGTTCTTCGCGTCCAGCCACTCGCCGTTTACCAGGCACTGCTGCCGGAGCAGCGCCGGATCTTCGAGTGTGAGGCCCGCCGCGAGGCGGCTGTCGTCGGTCGCGCGCATCAGGCCGCCTTCACGACGCGCTGGTCGATCGCGCCGAAAATCGAGCGCCCCGTGGGATCGAACATCTCGATCCGCACGCGATCGCCGAAGGACAAGAAAGGTGTCATCGGTTTTCCCCGCGCCAACGTTTCGAGCATGCGCCGCTCGGCCAGGCAGGTCGAGCCCAGGGACCGATCGTAGTTCGAAACGGTGCCCGAACCCACGATCGCGCCCGCGCCGAGCCGCCGCGTCTTTGCCGCATGTGCAATGAGCTGGCCGAAATCGAAAGTCATGTCGTCGCCCGCATTCGGCCGGCCGAACAGCTGGCCGTTCAGGTGAACGGTCAGCGGCAGGTGCACCTTCGCTTCCTTCCACGCCGGGCCGAGCTCGTCCGGGGTCACCGCGACCGGCGAAAACGCCGTCGCCGGCTTCGACTGGTAGAAACCGAAGCCTTTCGCGAGTTCCTCGGGGATCAGGTTCCGGAGCGACCAGTCGTTGACCAGCATCAGGAGCTTGATGTGTCCGCGCGCCTTGGCGGCGTCGGTACCTATCGGCACGTCGTCGGTCACGACCGCGACCTCACCCTCGAGGTCGATGCCCCAGTCCGCATTCGCAAACGGCGCGTCGGCGGTCGGCGGGAGCAGGTCGTCGGAACCGCCCTGGTACACCAGCGGATCGGTCCAGAAGGATTCCGGCATGGTCGCCCCGCGTGCCTTGCGCACGAGCTCGACGTGATTGACGTAGGCGCTGCCGTCCACCCAGTGGTGGGCGCGCGGCAGCGGCGCCAGGCACTGCTGCACGTCGAACGGGAAGGCGTCGGCGCGGCCGGCTTCGAGATTGAGAGCGAGTTTCGCGAGCGCGGGCGCAAGGGCCGCCCAGTCGTCGAGCGCATCCTGTAGCGTCGCCGCGATGCCGGTCGCGAACGCGGCGCGCGTGAGGTCGCCGGAGACGACCGCGAGCCGGCCGTCGCG
>JANNKZ010000119.1:0-1563 GCA_031396515.1 Gammaproteobacteria bacterium | reverse complement strand
GAAACCTACGAGATGTCGCCGCAGGCGATCGTCACGCAGGCATTCGCCAAGGAAATGTTCCCGAACGATCCGAATCCGCTCGGCAAGACTTTTTATGACGGTCTCAGCAAGCCGATCACGGTGGTCGGCATCATCGAGCATATGCAGGGCGCCTGGGTCGGCTGGGACAAGCTCGACCACATCGTGCTGTTCCCGCGCATCAAGAGCGGTCCGACCTCCATCTATCTGGTCCGCACCGAGTCGGGGCGCCGCGACGCCGTGATGCGCGAGATCGAGGCGAAGCTCGGCGACTCGAACCCGGGCCGCCTGCTGCGCTGGGTCCGGCCGTTCGACTACTTCATCCACCAGTCTTACCTCGACGACCGCAACATGGCGATCTTCCTGGTGAGCGTGACCGGCGCGCTGCTCGCGATCACCGCGCTTGGCATCTTCGGTCTCGCGACATTCAACGTCAGCACGCGCATCCGCCAGATCGGCACGCGCCGCGCGGTCGGCGCCCGCAAGCTCGACATCGTCCGGCACTTCCTGGTCGAGAACTGGATGGTCACGTCGGCGGGTATCGTTGCCGGCTGCGGCGCCGCGCTCGGCATCGGCTACTGGATCTCGGTCAAGTACGAACTGCCGAGGCTCGATCTCTATTACCTGGTCGGCGGCGTGTTCACGATCTGGCTGATCGGCCTGGCGGCTGCCCTGCAGCCGGCGCGCCGGGCCTCGGCGATCTCGCCCGCGGTTGCGAGCCGCACGGTCTGAACCGCGCCATGCGCCGCCTGGCATCGACCTTGGCTTTGATGCTGGCGGCGTCGGGCGCGTCTGCGGAGGACACGCCGCGCTCGGGCCGTTTGTACGACGAGCTCGCCGCGATGGATCGCGAGCTCTTCGATGCGGCCTTCGTGAATTGCGACGGCGCGAAGTTCAGCGCGATCTTCACCGAGGATGCCGAGTTCTATCACGATCGCGACGGCGCGATGACCGGCAAGCAGGTGACCGAGCTCCGCGGTTGTCCCAGGGACCAGGGCGTCAGCAGGATCCTGGTCGAAGGCAGTCTCGAGGTCTATCCGGTCAAGGATTTCGGCGCGATCCAGACCGGCCGCCACCTGTTCAAGACCGCCGGCCAGGAAGACGTCGGAATCGCGAAATTCGTTCACCTGTGGCGATACAGTGACGGACAATGGCGGCTGGCGCGGGTCCTGAGTTTCGATCACCGCCTCATGACGGATCAGGACAGGCCCTGATCTGCCATGGCGATTGCAACCGTTCCGGAGATCCATGCATCGATAACCATGAAGGACCAGGACGCACAGGGACTCCACGACAGCTTGGGCGAGCGGACCGTACTCGTCATCGACGATAGCGAAGCTGTGCGCACGGCGCTGGACGTACTCCTGTCCATGCACGGCGCGCGGGTGATCGGCGCCGATTCCGCCGAGACGGGCCTCGACGCGCTCGCGCGCGAATCCGTGGACCTCGTCGTGCAGGACATGAACTTCCGGCGCGAGGCGACCTCGGGCGAAGAGGGCGTCGCGCTCTTCCGCCACATCCGCTCGCAGCACCCGGACCTGCCGG
>JANNKZ010000033.1:0-4094 GCA_031396515.1 Gammaproteobacteria bacterium | reverse complement strand
TCGGCATAACGATCGGCGCTCGCGCCGAGAATCGCGAGATCGATGTCCACGAGTAGTTGCAGCGGCGGTTCGACTTGCTGCACTCCGTGGCGGGTCGTGAGAATCAGCGCGCGGACGAGGGCACAATCCGACGGTGGCCGGCCGGAACGTTCGAGCACCTGGACTGCGGCATCGGCGCTGCGCTCCTCGTTGTGCTTCGAGAACGTGTTGTAGACGGCGTCGTGGAACCAGAGTGCGTACTCGACCAGCGGATTCGACGCTTCCGGATGCTGAGCCCGGTCCAGTTCCCGCAGGCACTCGTTGATGTGCCGCGCATCGTGGTAGCGGCGCGCCCGTTCCCGATAGCGCGATTCCATCCAGCGGAAGGCGACCAGCGGCTTGACGATGTCGAGGCGCGTTGAGAGCTCGCTCCAGCGCGAGCCTGAGAGCGTCTCCTTCAAGTCGCGCCGCCGTGCACGATCGCGACCGGACGCACCATGCCGTATTGCGAGGCGAGTTCCGCCGGATGCCCAGCATTCCAGATCACGAGATCGGCGCGCTTGCCGGCTTCGAGAGTGCCGCGATCTTCACCGAGGCCGAGCGCGAGCGCGGCGTTGCGCGTCACGCCGAGGAGTGCCTCTTCCGGCGTGAGACGGAAAAAACAGCAGGCGAGCGTGAGGTTGAGGAGGAGGGAAGCGATCGGCGCGCTGCCCGGGTTGAGGTCGCTCGCGATCGCAATCGGCACGCGGTGCACGCGCAGCAGTTCGATCGGCGGCAGTTTGGTCTCGCGGAGGTAACAAAAGGGGCCGGGCAGCAGCACCGCGACGGTGCCGGCCCGGGCCATCGCTTCGACGCCGGTCTTGTCGGCATGCTCGAGATGATCGGCGGAGAGGGCCTTGTACTTCGCGGCGAGCGCTGCGCCATTCTGGTTCGAGAGCTGCTCCGCATGCAGCTTCACCGCGAGCCCGAGTTCGCGCGCGCGCGTGAACACGCGCTCGACCTGCGCCGGCGTGAAGCCGATGTTCTCGCAGAAGGCGTCCACCGCATCCGCGAGCCTGGCCTCGGCGGCCGCGGGCAGGATGTCTTCGACGACGCATTTAATATAGTCATCGGCCCGGTCCTTGAACTCGGGCGGCACGGCATGGGCGGCGAGCAGCGTCGTGCGCACGGTGAGCGGCAGGCGCTCGCCGACTTTCCGCGCAACGCGCAGCATCTTCAGTTCGTTGTCGCGGTCGAGCCCGTAGCCCGACTTGATCTCGATCGTCGTCACGCCCTCGGCGGCGAGCCTTCCTGCGCGGGCGAGCGCGAGTGTCAGCAGGTCGTTTTCGCTGGCAGCGCGTGTGGCGGTCACGGTCGAGGCAATGCCGCCGCCGGCGCGGGCGATGTCCTCGTAGCTCGTGCCCATCAGGCGCTGCTCGAATTCGAGGTGGCGCGAGCCGGCCCAGACCAGGTGCGTGTGGCAGTCGATGAGCCCGGGCGTGATCAGCGCGCCGCGTGCATCCGTGACGGTGAAACGCTTCGGCAGCTCCTCGGGCAGCAGGCGGTTTTTCCCGACCCAGGCGATCCGCTCGCCAGCGAGCGCAATCGCCCCGCGGGGGATCAATCCATACGGCTTGCCCGGCACGCAGGTCGCGAGCGTGGCGTTCCGTATGACCCGGGTCCAGTCCTTCGTTTCGATCGTGGCCACTCCCGCAGTTTACCGGACGCTCCTGCCGTCGCGTTATGCTGAGCACCATGGCCGATGCCCCGATCTCTACCCAGTTCATCGCCGAGCTGCCGAAAACCGACCTGCACGTACATCTCGACGGGTCGCTCCGGATCCCGACGCTGATCGAGCTTGCGCGCCAGCAGCGCGTGGAGCTGCCGAGCTACACCGAGGGTGGCCTGCGCGAGACTGTATATAAGGAGCGCTACTCCAGCCTCGGCGACTACCTGAAGGGCTTCCAGTACACGGTCGCGGTCATGCAGACCGCCGAATCGCTCGAACGGATTGCGGCGGAGCTCGCCGAAGACAACCAGGCCGAGGGCGTGCGCTACCTCGAGGTGCGCTATGCGCCCCAGCTCCACGTGCGGCCCGGCCTCGACGCGGTCGCGGTGATCGCGGCGGTGGACCGGGGCCTACGGCGCGCGCGCGACATCTACAACCGCCGCGCCGACATCGTCGCCGGCCGCGAGCCGCCGTTCGAGTACGGCATCATCTGCTGCGCGCTGCGCATGTTCACCGCAGGCTTCAGCAGCTACTACGGCACGCTCTTCGATGCACACCCGTACACGCGCCCGAAGGATCTCTACGCGATGGCCTCGCTCGACCTCGCGCGCGCTGCGGTGCTCGCGCGGGATACGCTCGGCCTGCAGGTGGTCGGCTTCGATCTCGCCGGCGAAGAGTCCGGATATCCGGCGAGCGCGCACAAGGAGGCCTTCGAGTATGCCCACCGGAACTTCCTGAAGCGCACGGTCCACGCGGGCGAGGCCTACGGCCCCGAATCCATCTTCCAGGCCATCACTGACCTGCATGCGGATCGCATCGGCCACGGCACCTACCTGCTCGAATCCGACCAGATCCGCGATACTGAGATCGAGGACCGTGAGCGTTACGTGGACAAGCTCGGCAACTACATCGCCGACCGTCGCATCACGCTCGAGGTCTGCCTGACGAGCAACCTCCAGACCAACCCCGACCTCAAGTGGCTGGACGACCACACCTTCCGCAAGCTGCGTGCGCAGCGCATCTCGACCACGCTCTGCACCGACAACCGGCTGATGAGCAACACGACGGTGACCAACGAGCTCGCACTCGCGGTCAAGCACCTCGGGCTCGACCGCCACGACCTGAAATCCATCATCATCTACGGCTTCAAGCGCTCGTTTTATCCCGGCAGCTACCTGAAGAAGCGCGAGTACGTGCGCCAGATCATCGACCACTACGCGGCGGTCGAGAAGAAGTTCGCGACGTGAAGCGGCGGTTCGCCCCGGCGCTTGCGCTCGGCGCGCTGCTCGGCGCCGCCGCGCCCGCGGCGCTCGCGAACGAAGACTCCGACTATTTCCGTGCCTACCAGCGCGCGATGGATGGCATGAAGGCGGGCGAGTGCAAGTCGCACCTCGCGAAGGGCTTGGAGTTCGCGGCGTCGCCGCACTTCGAGAGCGCCCTTTCGCGCCAGGGTCGCGCGGCGTTCCTGAATGCGCTCATCGACTGCGCTTACTCGGAGCGTGAGCTGGCCACCGCATTTGCCGCGGCCCAGGCCTGGCACGGCTTCGACCCGGACAATGCGTGGGTGCAGGCGGTCCGTCTCGACCTCGGCGCGCGGCAGGAGCAGCCGGCCGTGACCGTCGAGGCATTCATGGCACTCATGCGCATCGCGCCCGACTACCTGGGCCGGCTCGAGGTGCGCGACATCTGGAACGCGATCAACGCGGCGGAAAAGCTGGAGAATCCTGACGACCGCAAGTTCGAGCTTCACCAGGCGCTGTTGCGGATCGGCTACTCCGCGCCGCCGCCGGCGCACGACGGCTACCTTCGCCTGCAGCATGCGGAATTGTTGCTTGCGCGTGGGGACGCGCCGAGCGCGCGGGCGCGGCTCGCGGGCGTCACCGACCTCACGATCCTCACGCGGCTGCGTATCGAGCGCCAGTTCGACGTGCTGCGCGGCGACCGCGACTTCGAGGCGAAGCTCGACCTGGCCGCGGCTGCGGAGCGGAATGTCGTGGAGTCGCGCAAGGCCATGGAGCAGCAGCCCGACGAGCTCGACCTGGTCGAGGACCACGTCTCGGCGCTGGGTGCCGTACGCCGGACCGAAGAGGCGCTCGCCGCCGCGGATGCCGCCATCGCGAAGCACGCGGCGGACCCGTCCGCATTCAAGGATGCCGACGACCAGCTCCGCTGGCTGCTGAACCGCCGGGGCTATCTGCTCTACGACCTCGGACGCATTCCCGAGGCGCGCGCCTCGCTCGCGGAAGGCGCCGGTCTCGCCGAGCACGGCGACACGTACGTGAGCTACTTGATAAAGTTCGTGTTCATGCTGGTGGACGAGGGCGCGGCGAAGGAGGCGTTCCTCTCCAAGCGACGTCGCGTTTCCGCATCCGGCTCGACGAATGCGAGGGATACATTGCGATTGATC
>JANNKZ010000558.1:0-4297 GCA_031396515.1 Gammaproteobacteria bacterium | reverse complement strand
GCCGCCCGGCGTCCGGGATCACTGAGCGCTTGCGCATACAGCGCGGCCGCCATCTCGACGGTCTGGTTCTGGTCGCCGCGATTGCGGCTCGCCAGGTCGCGGTGAAGTTTCACGACCGGCTCGATGACTTGCCGGGACTCGGCCAGCTTGCCCTGGCCCACGAGCGCCAGCGCAATGTTCGTCGAGACGGCGGCCTTCTGGCGCGCATCGGTGTTCGGCTCGAAGATCCAGCGCTCCTTCGCCGCGAGCGCTGCTCGCGCGCTCCGCTCGGCGGCGTCAAATTCCTTCAAGGCGATCTCAGCCTGCGCCTTCACTTCATTTGCAAAGTAGGTGGAGGCGTCCTTCCATTGGACGTCCGTCTCGTTGTCCGGCCGCATCGCCTGGAGCCGCGCATTCATGTCCCCGCCGATGTCGCGGGCCGCTTTCGCGTCGCCGCGCGCCAAGGAGAGCTGCGACTCCGCCCGGAGATACATCAGCTCGGCGAAGGGGACCGCGAGGCTGCCCGTGGGCTCGCCTTTCTTCAGCGCAGGCAGATACGATTTCATTTCCTCGATGATGTCGCGCGATTTGCCGAAATCGCCGGCATCCGCTGAGCGCCAGGCAGTGTGCGACAGGAAGCGATATTGCGCCAGGCGCGACCAGGTGCCTCCCTCGCCGGATATGCGTAAGGTCGCGCGGGTCGCATCCAGCAGCTCCAATGCTTCGTCGACCTGTCCCATCGCCCAATACGCCTCGGAAGTGCTCCAATGGACCGAGGACAGGTTGTTCTGGGCGACCATGTTCTTCGGGTCGAAATCGACCAGCGTCTGCTGGACAACCGCGGCCCGCAGGTAGGGCGGGATGGCCTCCTTGGGTCGCAACGCCGAGGCGGCTACGTCGCCCAGCGACTGCTGCATGAGGGACAGGGCATAGAGCGCCGTGCGATCGCCGGGGTTCAGGGCCAGGATCCCGTCGGCGACGTTCGACGCGTCCTTCGCGATGGACTGCGCTTCGTCGTAATTGCCTTGGGTCAAGTGCGCGACGACGAGCCAGGCACCGGCATCGGTGTAGAGCCCGGACACGTACGTGTCCTTGACGTCGCGCGCCCCAAGCCCGATCGCCTGCTTCACGGCTTTTTCCAGCGTGGCCACAGCTTTCGGGTTGCTGACGGTAGTTTGCAGGAAACCCAGCGTCGCCAGGACCTCGACCTCGGTCTCGCGAACGGCCGCTGGCGCGTCCGGGCGCTGCGACAGCACGCCGATGACTTCGGCGGCACGCATCGACACGGGCGTCGCCTTCGCGTCCTGCCGTCCGCCGAGGATCAGCGCCTGGACGTCGAGCGCGCGTGCGAGGGTGATGGTCGTCGCCTCCGATTCGTCGCCGCCTTTCCTTTGTGCCTCGAGGATCGCCACCGCTTCCGAGGCTGCGTCCGAGGCCGCGTCGAGATCTCCCAGTCGCCTTTGTGCCCGCGCGAATTGCACGAGCGCCTGGGCGGCCGTCCGCTGCGTCTCCGGGCCTTTCAGGTCCGCGGGAAGGCCGTGGAAGTAATCGATTTCGCGCTTGGCAAGGCTCGCGATCACGTCGAGGCGGCCGGAGTTTTCGAGCTCACGCGCAAAGCCGGCCGTGAGGTAACCGAGGAGCGTCTCCGCCTGCACGCGGGACTGCTGTGCAAGATCCTCGGCGCGTTTCGCGCGTTGCGAGGTGAAGTACGCGAAGACCGCCGCGGCGACGGCGCCGACGGCGAGCACGATGCAGACCGCAGCGACCTGCCGGGCGCGGACCAGCGCGTGGCGTGCTGCGGCGGCACGCTCGCGCTGTTCGGCCAGCATCTTCTCCGTGGCTGCGCGCGATTCGCGCTCATGCCGCAGGTCACGGCTCGCCTTGACCACCCCGCACAGCACGTCGTGGGTCAGTTCGACGCGGCGCATGTCGAGCCGCTCCTCGACTCGCAGCAGCCGGCGGTTGACGAGCGTCGCGAGGGTCTCGGGCGAGGCGCCCGCGGCGACAAGGTGCGCACGCAGGGTTTCCTCCGAGACGTTCTCGCGGAAGCCGGATTCGGTCAGCAGCTCGTCCTCGATGATCCGGCGCACGGCCGCAGGCTGGTCCGCGAGGGCGCGCTCGTAGAAGTTGCTGAGGATGGAGTCCCGCGAGCCGGCCAGCAGCTCCAGCGAAATTTCGTCCCGTCCCTCGGCGATGCGCGTGTCGTTGAGTTCACGGCAGATGAGGCTGAGCAGCGAGGGCTCGACCTCGGCGTTCGCAATCTCCGCGCCGCCCGCCACGAAGCGCACGATCGCCTCTGCCACTTCCTGCGACACGAGGCCCTTGCCGGGTCCCATCACCGCTTCGAGGCCCTGCCGGCCCGTCATCGGCGCGAGGCGCAGGCGGTTCTGCGTGATGCTGGGCATCTTCGCCTTCAGGCTTTCGAGCGGGGCGAGGTAGTCCTCGCGCAGCGAAATCAACACGCGATAGTCGCCACGCGCGAAGTCGAAGCGCTCGGCCATGGAGTCGTCAGCTTCCAGCTTCGCCTCGAGCTCCCGCGGTGCGCGGTTCTCCACGAGGTCCGCCAGTTCGTCGATGAAGCGCGCGGCGCGCGCGCGGCCGGCCTCGTCCGCCTGGGCGAGCGTGAAGATCTCCTCGAACTGGTCGAAGATCAGGAGCGGAATGAGCGGCTTGCCGGCTTCGTCCAGCAGGACGTCGTCCCGGTGGTGCAGGAATTCCCACAGCGACTCGCCGGCGCTGGCGATCCCGGCCTGCGTCCACTGGCCGGCGTGGCGCGCGGTCTGGAGGATGGTCTGCTTGATCTGCTCGCCGGGCTCAGGCGCATCGGCGGAGTAGGCGATACGGACGTAGATTGGACAGTAACCGTGCCCGCGCAGGCGCGGCACGAGGCCCGCGCGCAGGATCGAGGTCTTCCCGAGGCCGGACTGGCCGAACAGCACCGTCAGGAGCTTGCGCTGCACGCGGCGACCCAGTTCGGCTACTTCCTCGTCACGGCCGTAGAAGAAGCCCCGTGTTTCCTCGGAGAACGAATCGAGGCCGAGCCAGGGATGGCGCTCGTCGATCGGCGTCGCGCCGGTGTCCGCCGGCTCGGCGTTCATGGCTTCCGTGCCCGCGTGAAGTCCACGAGGCGCTCCGCGAAATCGGGCGTCACCGCGCCGCCCTGCAACTGCGTGAAGTGCAGCGCCTTGAAGCGGTCCGGCACCAGCGCCTCGGCAGCGGTGGTCGCATCGATGGTCACCGGCAGCACGAACAGTGCGCCATCGGCCATGTTGCGCGCGCGGTCGAGCGCATAGCTCCATTCACGGCGGAAGTACGCCTCGTGCCGGCGCTGCGTCGCTGCCGAGACGACGGGGATGAAGTAGGAGCAGCGCGCGACGTTGCGCTGGATCTTGAGGTCGTAGTCATCGCCGCTTTCGAGCCGCTCCATGTCGAACCAGGTCGTCACGCCGGCGGCTTCGAGTCCGGCCTTGAGCTGCTGCACGGCGGCGAGGTCCTCGCGCGCGTAGCTGATGAACACCGCGTTGTCCGGCATTTCGCGGGCGGGCGGGAGAAAGCGGACTGAGCCGGCGCCGGCATGAACGCCTGCGGTCGGTTTGCGCCGTGCCGCAAGCCGATCGTGGAGCTCGTGCACGAAGCGCTCGGCGCCGACATAGATGCGGGTCCGGACGCTCACCTGCTGCAGGAACGAGACGAGGCGTTCGTCCTCGCTCGAGTGATCGTCAGCCAGCACTTCGCCAACGTCGCGCGGGTCGGAGAGCCGTTGCCGCTTGGCCATGCGCAGGAACAGGCGCGCCAGCCAGTTGCTGAAGTTGCTGCCGATGAACAGCAGGTGGTTGTGCTCGAGCTCGTGGAACAGCTTTTCCGGGGCAAGGTGCTCGCTCTGCAGCGCGCAAATGTACTCCAGGAGATCCTCGTCGGAGATCACGTAGGTGGGTGAGGCGGAGATTCGACCGAACAGGTGATACACGACAGGCCGTTGCAGGCGATCGCGCTCCGTCGGCAGGTCGATGACGCGATTGGGCGAGTAAGACAGCACCTCGGTGCTGGAGGCGCCGCCGAATCTTTCCTGGTTGATCGCGTTTTCCAGCAACGCGTCGAACGTGGTGGTGACGAATAGGTCGAATTCCGGAATCGCCGCCAGCTGGCGCAGCGCAAGCGGCGGTTCGAAGGCGGCATCCTTGAGGATGCCCCGCAGGCGAACGTACGCTTCTTCGCGCCGGCCCCGCGCGCCCAGGAACCAGCAGACGACGTCGTTGAGCGTGTACGGCTGGGGCAGCTGCGTGACGTCCACGTTGAGACGCTGCGCCAGCTTCGCGGC
>JANNKZ010000519.1:0-12363 GCA_031396515.1 Gammaproteobacteria bacterium | reverse complement strand
GGCGAGCGCGCGGGCCATCTCGACCCGGCGGCGGTCGCCGCCCGACAGGCTCATGCCGAGGTGGTCGCGCAGGTGCGCGACGTGCAGCTCTTCGAGCAGCTTTTCCTGCGCTTCCTCGCGCGCGGTGTCGTCGAGCCCGCGCCGCGTTTCGAGGATCGCCATGATGTTGTCGGCGACCGTCATGCGCCGGAACACCGAGGCTTCCTGCGGCAGGTAGCCGAGGCCCTTGCGCGCGCGCGCGTGCATCGGCAACTGCGTGATGTCCTCGCCGTCGAGTTCGATGCGCCCGCCGTCCACCGGCACGAGGCCGACGATCATGTAGAAGGCGGTGGTCTTGCCCGCACCATTCGGGCCGAGCAGGCCGACGACTTCGCCGCTCTCGATCGAGAGCGACAACGACGAGACCACCTTGCGCTTGCGATAGCTCTTTTCCAGGCCGATGGCCGAGAGCACGCTCATGGCGACGCCTTGGGCGCGGGTCCAGGCGCCGGCAGCTTGGGCGCCGTCTTCCTGGGGGCGGACTCGCCCGGCTGGATGGTGATCGTGACTTCCCGATCCGATAACACGCGCTGGGTGACCGTGCTGTAGACCAGCGTCGCGCCCGTGATCTCGGTGCTGCCGTCGGAGAGCCAGGCGTCGCCCGCGAGTTCGACGGCACCGCGGCCGAGGTCGTAGTCGATGCGGTTCGCGCGGCCGCGCGCGAGTTCTTCCTTGCGTTTCTGTTCGAAGGTCGCGGGGGAGCCGGTGATCGACGCGCTATCGATCTCGCCCTTGGAGAATCGGACGCGCGCGGTGTCGCTCGCGAGCTGGGCCTCCAGCGTCTTGATGCGGACCGAGCCGCTGAACTCCCAGCGGCTTTCCTCGAAGTCGAGGCCGGTCGCCACCGCGCGGTCGGCGGTGATGCGGACGTCGCCCTGGGAGATCGTGATGCTGTTGAAGATCAGCACGCCGTTTTGCGTGTCGAAGTCGGTGGGCCCCTTGGCCTCGACCTTGATCGGGAGCTGGCTGCGGTCGGGCGTTTGCGCGAGCGCCGCGCCGGCCGCGGCTGCGAGCATGACGGCGATGCCGGCTTTAAGGAGTGAAGAGGCCATAGACGCCCGATTCCAGCCGCAGGCTGCCTTTCTTGAGGTCGGCGCGCATGCCGGTCGCGTGCATGCGATGCGCGCCGAAGGAGAGTTCCACCTCGCTCTTCGTCTGTGCGATCTCGGCATCAGTGTCGAGCTGCAGGCGCGGCGTGCGCAGTTCCGCCTGCCCCGTGCCTTCGCCGGGCGTGCCGTGCAGCAGTACGTCGCCCTCGAATTCGATCACGCGACCGGCGGGCGGCACGCGCGCTTCGAGCGAGGTCAGGTGCCAGCGCCGTCCCTCCGGCGCGTGGTAGTCGACCACGACGTCCGCGAGATGCACGACGCCGCTCGACGGGTCTTCATTCGCCGATTTCGATTCGAGGCCGATGCGCAGCTTTCCGTCCGTACCGAACTCCTCGAGCACCACGCCCGTCAGGAAATAGCCGGGCCGCAGGACCTCTGCCGGCGCCTGCGCCGGCTCGCGGTCGAGCAACCGCCACTGCACCAGCACCGCGATCAGCGCAGCGAGCGCGGCGAGCAGCAGGAGCCGCGTCGTCACTTCGCCGCCCGCGCCGCGACCAGCCAGTCACAGAATTCGCGCACTGCGCCGCGGCCGCCCCTGGCGCGGGTCACGTGCTGGGCCGCGGCGAGCACCTCAGGGTGCGCGTCGGCAACCGCCGCGGGCAGTCCCACGGCCGCCATCAGTTCGAGATCCGGGGTATCGTCGACGAGGCAGGCCACTCGCTTCGATTCGATCGCATTGCGCTTCAGCAGTTCCGCGAGCGCGCGGGCCTTGTCCTTCACGCCCTGGGCGACGTCACTGACGCCGAGTTCGCGCATGCGCGCGGTCACCGCCCCCGAGCGGCGCCCGGAAATGACCGCGACGCCGATGCCGGCGGCGATCAGGTTCTTGATGCCGTGGCCGTCGCGTACGTCGAACACCTTGAGCGATTCGCCGTCGGGTCCGTACCAGAGCCGGCCGTCGGTCAGTACGCCGTCCACATCCAGCACCACCAGCGATACCTGCGACGGAGGCGTCACATGACTCCCGCGCGCAGCAGGTCGTGCACGTTGAGTGCGCCAACCAGTACGCCGTTCTCGTCGAGCACGAGCAAGCCGTTGATCGAGTGCTTCTCCATCATCAGCACGGCCTCGGCCGCGAGCTCGTTCGGGCCGATCGAGCGGCCGCCGCGAGTCATGACGTCGGCCATCGTGCTCTTCTGGATGTCGATGCGCCGGTCGAGCGCGCGGCGCAGGTCGCCGTCGGTGAAGATTCCGGCCACCTTGCCATTGCCGTCCACGATGGCAGTCAGTCCGAGCCGCTTGCGCGACATTTCGAGCAGGCCCTCGGTCAGCGGCGTGTCCGCGCGCACCGTCGGCAGGTCGTTGCCGCGGCGCATGACGTCGGCGACGCGCAGCAGCAGCCGCCGTCCGAGTGTCCCGCCCGGATGCGACATCGCGAAGTCAGCCTCGGTGAAGCCGCGGTGGCCGAGGAGGGCGACCGCGAGCGCATCGCCCATCGCGAGCGCGGCCGTCGTGCTCGCGGTCGGCGCGAGATTGAGCGGGCAGGCCTCGGCCGGCACGCTGACGTCAAGGTGCACTTCGGCCTCGCGCGCGAGCGTGGACTGCGCGTTGCCGGTCATCGCGATGAGCGGCGTGTCCATGCGCTTGATCAGCGGCAGGATCGTCAGGAATTCGGCGGTCTCGCCGGAATAGGAAATAGCGAGCACGACGTCGCCCTTGGTCAGCATGCCGAGGTCGCCGTGGCTGGCCTCGGCCGGGTGCAGGAAGAAGGAGGGCGTGCCAGTACTGGCGAAGGTCGCGGCGATCTTGCCGCCGACGTGGCCGGACTTGCCCATGCCCGAGACGACGACCCGGCCTTTGCAGGCGAGCAGCAACCGGCAGGCCGCCTCGAACTCGGCTCCGACCCGGTCCACGAGCGCAGCGACGGCCTGCGCCTCGATCCGGAGCGCGTCGCGGCCCATGGCGAGCAGGCGCGGATTGTCGGCGGCGTCATTCATCGGTTTCTGCGGCGAAACGAGGCGATCCGGCATCATACACCGCGCCTCCGACTCCCATAGAATGCCCGCCATGACGCCGGAGCAGATCCGAGAGCAGATCGAGGCCGCCTTGCCGGGCGCGACCGTGGACGTGCGCTCGGGCGACAACGTGCATTTCGAGGCGCTGGTCATCGCGCCGCAATTCGACGGCGCGCGGACGCTCGCCAGGCACCAGCTCGTCTATCGCGCGCTCGGCGACGCCGTCGGCCGCGAGATCCACGCGCTCGCGCTCGACACGCCGACGCCCGCGGAATGGGCCGAGCGCAAGGCCGGCTGAAGGAATCCCCTGGACAAGTTACAGATCACCGGCGGTACGCGGCTCGACGGTGAGGTGCGCGCTTCGGGCGCGAAGAATGCGGCGCTGCCGATCCTCGCGGCGGGGCTGCTCGCTGATGGGCCGGTCACGATAGGCAACATGCCGCACCTGCACGACGTGACGACCATGATCGGCCTGCTCGGCGGCATGGGCGTCGGCGTGACGGTCGGCGATCGCATGCGCGTCGAGGTCGATGCGCGCGGCCTGAACACGCCGGTCGCGCCCTACGAGATGGTCAAGACGATGCGGGCATCCATCCTGGTGCTCGGCCCGCTGGTCGCGCGTCACGGCGAGGCGCGGGTGTCGTTGCCGGGCGGCTGCGCAATTGGCGCGCGGCCGGTCAACCTCCATGTCGCCGGACTCGAAGCCATGGGGGCAGAAATCACGATCGAGAGCGGCTACATCCACGCGAAGGCGGGACGGCTTCAGGGCACACGCATCGTGCTCGACACGGTGACCGTCACCGGCACCGAGAACCTGATGATGGCGGCGACGCTCGCGCAGGGTCGCACCGTGCTCGAGAACGCGGCGCGCGAACCGGAGGTCGTGGATCTCGCCGGCTTCCTGACGGCGATGGGCGCGAAGATCAGCGGCGCCGGCACCGACACCATCGAGATCGAGGGCTGCGATCGCCTCGGCAGCTGCAATTACGACGTGCTGCCGGATCGCATCGAGACCGGCACTTTCCTGGTGGCGGGCGCGATCACCGGTGGGCGCGTGCGCGTGCAGAGGTCGCGGCCCGAGCACCTGGATGCTGTCCTGATGAAGTTGCGCGAGGCCGGCGGCGAGATCGAGACCGGCGACGACTGGGTGCAGGTGGACATGCGGGGACGGCGGCCGAAGTCGGTGGACATCCGCACCGCGCCGCATCCGGGTTTCCCGACCGACATGCAGGCCCAGTTCGCGGCGCTCGATACGGTCGCCGACGGCGTCGCGACTATCGTCGAGACGATCTTCGAGAATCGCTTCATGCACATGCTGGAACTGCGCCGGCTCGGCGCCGACATCCGGATCGAAGGTCATACGGCGATCGTGCAGGGCGTGCCGCAGTTGTCGGGCGCGCCGGTCATGGCAACCGACTTGCGCGCATCGGCGAGCCTGGTGCTGGCCGGGCTCGTCGCCGAAGGCACGACCGACGTGCAGCGCATCTATCACATCGATCGCGGCTACGAGCAGATCGAGGAGAAGCTGCGGCAACTCGGCGCCAACATCAAGCGCCTGCCGGGTGCCCGCACCTGAAAAAAAGTGACGCGACCTGAAAAAGGTGACCTGAAAAAGGTTTGCGTCACCTTTTTTCAGGACGAGCGCGAGGCGGCGGCCTGGGGTGGACGCTCGATGACCTCAATTCGGACTTTGTGTTCCTGGACTGAGTCCTCCACCGGCGGGCCGCGCAACAAACCGAGCCGCACGCCTTGGCCCGGCTTCAGCATCGCGACCCGCGCCAGCAGGTCCTGCGCACCGCGCACGGCGGTGCCGTTCACGTCGGTGATGAAATCCCCGCGCGCAACGCCCTGCGCCGCGGCCGGGCTGTTCGGATAGACCGCGCGCACGAGCACCGCACCCTCGGGCAGCCCGAACTGTGCCGCATCGCTCGGGTTCAGGTCGCCGGGCACGACGCCGATCCAGCCGCGCACGACGCGCCCTTCGCGCAGGATTGCATCGACGACGCCGCGCACGAGGTCCACGGGAATCGCGAAGCCGATCCCCTCGATGCCGGCCTGCCGGCCGGCGATCACGCTATTGAGCCCGATCAGCTTGCCGGAGGAATCCACCAGCGCGCCGCCGGAATTGCCGAAATTGATCGCGGCGTCGGTCTGGATGAAATTCTCGAAAGTCGCAATGCCGAGCCGTCCTCGGCCGGTCGCACTGACGATGCCCTGCGTGACCGTATGACTGAGCCCGACCGGATTGCCGATCGCGAGCACGGGATCGCCGACACGCAGCCGGTCGGAGCGGCCCATCGGCATGACCGGCAGGTTGCCGAGCATCACCTTGAGCACGGCAAGGTCGGTGTCGCGGTCGACGCCGACCAGGGTGGCCGAGGCCTCGCGCCCGTCGCGCAACTGCACGTTGATCTGGGCCGCGCGTTCGATCACGTGGAAATTCGTGACCACGTGGCCCTTGGCGTCGTAGATGACGCCGGAGCCGAGGCTGCGCTCGACGCGCTCGCGGTAGTCCGGCAGGAATTCGCCGAACAGCGAAGGCAGGGAGGGGGCGTTTTGAACCACCACGCGCCGCTCGGTGTAGATGTTGACGACCGCCGGCGCGGCGACCTCGACCGCATCCGCGAAACTGAGGAGCTGCGGCTGCGCAGCCGCCGCGGGCGCCGGTTCTTCCGCCGGCGGCGCCTCGGTTTCCGAAATCGGTGCCGGCAGCGAGGCATCCGGCGCGGGCTCCGCACGATCGGATTGCGTACGCAACCAGGCGATCGCAAAAGCCGCAGCGAGGCCGAGCGCTATCCAGGGCGCGACCCAGCGCAGCCATCCCGGAATCCTCGTCATGCGGCGGCCGGCCTCCCCGGAGTCGTGATGTCCGCGTGTATAATGCGTCAAATACCTGCAGCGAACGAAAACTGAACGATGGGCGAAGCAATCGACCGGGGCCGGCGCCAGCTTCTGACTGCGGCCACCACTCTGACCGGTGCTGTCGGCGTCGCGTTCGCCGCCGTACCGTTTCTCGCCTCCTGGAAGCCGAGCGCCCGCGCCAAGGCCGAAGGCGCGCCGGTCGAAATCGACATCAGCAAGCTCGAGCCGGGCGCCATGCTGAAGATTCAGTGGCGCGGCAAGCCGGTCCTGATTGTCCGTCGCACGCCCGAAATGCTTACCCGGCTGGCCGATGCCGAGAGCCTTCTGTCCGACCCGCGATCGGAGAGCTCCAAGCAGCCGGACTATGCGAAGAACGACTCGCGCGCGGTGAACCCCGAGTATTTCGTCGTGCTCGGCGTCTGCACCCACCTCGGCTGCCTGCCGCAGAACCGCTTCGGCGCTGGCGCAAGCGCTGATGGCCTGCTGCAGGCCGACTGGCCCGGCGGCTTTTTCTGTCCCTGCCACGGCTCGAAGTTCGACCTGTCCGGCCGGGTATTCAGCGGCGTGCCGGCGCCGACCAACCTCGAAGTGCCGCCGTACACCTTCGCCGACACCGGCCACATCGTGATCGGTGTTGACCAGGAGGTGGGTGCCTGATGGCCGCGGAAGAATCACCCGCCGGCGACACCCGTCTCGAGCGCCTCGGCGCCTGGATCGACGCGCGCTTCCCGATGACGAAGCTCTGGAAAGAGCACGTCTCGGAGTACTACGCGCCGAAGAACTTCAACTTCTGGTACTACTTCGGATCGATCGCGCTGTTCGTACTGGTGCTCCAGATCGTCACCGGCATCTTCCTGACGATGAGCTACAAGCCGGATGCGCTGGAGGCTTTCAACTCCGTCGAGTACATCATGCGCGACGTCGAGTGGGGCTGGCTGATCCGCTACCTGCATTCGACCGGCGCATCGGCGTTCTTCATCGTCGTATACCTGCACATGTTCCGCGCGCTGCTGTACGGATCGCACCGGAAGCCTCGCGAGCTGCTCTGGATCTTTGGCGTGTTGATCTACCTCGCGCTGATGGCCGAGGCGTTTTTCGGCTACCTGCTCCCCTGGGGCAACATGTCCTATTGGGGCGCGCAGGTGATCGTCTCGCTGTTCGGGTCGTTCCCGATCATCGGCGAATCGCTGGTGGACTGGATCCGCGGCGACTACTTCATCTCGGACATCACCCTGAACCGTTTCTTCGCGCTGCACGTCGTCGCGCTGCCGCTGGTGCTCATCTTCCTGGTGGTCGCGCACATCCTGGCGCTGCATGAGGTCGGCTCGAACAATCCGGACGGCATCGAGATCAAGAAAACCAAGAAGCCGGACGGCATCCCGCTGGACGGAATCCCGTTCCATCCCTATTTCACGGTCAAGGACCTATATGGCCTCGGTGTATTCCTGGTGCTGTTCGCGGCCGTCGTGTTCTTCGCACCCGAGATGGGCGGGCTTTTCCTCGAGGCGGCGAACTTCGAGCCGGCGAATCCGCTGCTGACGCCCGAGCACATCGCGCCGGTCTGGTACTTCACGCCGTACTACGCGATGCTCCGCGCGGTGCCCGCCTTCCTGAACACCCAGGTCTGGGGCGTGCTCGTGATGTTCGCGGCCATCCTGTTCCTGTTCTTCGTGCCATGGCTCGACCGCGCGCCGGTGAAGTCGATCCGCTACCGCGGGCCGATCTACAAAGTTGCGCTGATGCTGTTCGCGGCGGACTTCATCATGCTCGGCTATTGTGGACTGAATCAGGCCGTGCAGCCGTTCACGACCATGTCCGTGATCGGCACGATCTACTACTTCATGTTCTTCGTCCTGATGCCCTGGTACTCGCGCATCGACAGCATCAAGCCGGAACCGGCGCGGGTGACGTCGTGAGGTCGCACCGTATCGCGCTGGCTGCGCTCGCGCTCGCGACGGCTTCGTTCGCGCAAGCGGCGACCGACGCCTGGCCGGTCCAGGATGCGAACACCGACGTCGGCAACCTGTATTCGCTGCAGCGCGGTGCGCGCAATTTCGTCAACTATTGCCTCGGCTGCCACGGCGCGAAGTACATGCGCTACAGCCAGGTGGCCGAGGACCTGGCGCTGACCGAAGAGAGGAACTGCGCACGAACCTGATGTTCACCGGCGAACGCGTGTTCGACCCGATGCTGTCGGCGATGCCTGCGGAGGACGCGAGCCGGTGGTTCGGCAATGCGCCGCCGGACCTGTCGCTGATCGCGCGCAGCCGCGGTGTCGATTACGTCTATACGTTCATGAAGTCGTTCTACGAGGATGCAGCGCGCCCGACCGGCGCCAACAATGCCGTGCTGCCGCAGACCGCGATGCCGAACGTGTTCGCGGCGCTGCAGGGGCCGCAGTCGCCGAAGTTCGAGACGAAGCGCGACAAGGACGGCAAGGAAACTATTCACCTGGTCGCGCTCGAGCGCACGGTCGCGGGCGCGATGACGGCCGCTGAGTTCGACGGTTTCGTGCGCGATACCGTCACCTTCCTCGAATACGTCGCCGAGCCCGCCAAGGCCCAGCGCAAGGCGCTCGGCGTCTGGGTGATCCTGTTCCTGCTGATGTTCACCGCCTTCACCTATTTCCTGAAGCAGGAATACTGGAAGGACGTGAAGTGACGCGCCAGTCGCGGGGATGAAGGCGTAGTCCATGGCCGCACAGCAGACCTCCCGGCGGCCTTACCTGGTCCGTGCGATGCACGAGTGGATGACGGCGAACAACCAGACGCCGCATCTGGTCGTGGACGCCGCGATCGCCGGCGCTGAAATCCCCAAGGCATACGTGCGCGAGGGCCGCATCACGCTGAACGTGAGCTGGCAGGCGACGCAGGGCCTCAAGCTCGGTAACGACTGGATCGAGTTCAACGCGCGATTCGGTGGCGTGCCGCAGCAGGTGCGCGTGCCGATCGCGGCGGTGCTCGGCATCTATGCCCGCGAAACCGGGCAGGGGATGCTGTTCCAGGACGACGGCGATGCACCGCCGCCGATGCCCGGCCCGGACGATTCCGGTCCGCGACCGAAGCTGCGCGTGGTCAAGTAGGCCGCCCCATGAACCGGTGTTTGCATGGCGTACTGGCGCTCGGGCTCGCGCTCGCGGCCGGCTGCGAGTCGCGCATCGAAATGCCGCCGCCCGACACGCTGAGCGTTCGCAGCGACGCGATCCGCGGCCGCGTCGAGGCCAACGAGCCCCTGCTGGCGCGCGCCAAGCCGGAAGCGCAGCTCTCGCGGCTCGATGCCGTGCTGAATGCCATCGCCGACGAGTTCGGCGAGTCATCCATCGAGCTGGCCCAGGCGACGACCGACACCGGCGTGATGCTGATCGCCCGGGGCGACCGCTACGACCTCTCCGAGACTTATTTCGAGCGGGCGCTTGAACTGAGCCGCGAGGTATTCGGCACCGAGCATCGCGAAACCGGGTTCGCGCTGCACGACCTGGCGCTGGTCCGGAATGAACTGCGGCAGGAACCGTTCGACGAGCGCGTGCGGCCGCTGATCAAGGAAGCGATCGCGGTCCGCAGCCGCGTAGTCGGTCCGGAGCACAAGGAAACCGCCGCCTCCGAAGGCGCGCTTGCCGGTTGGCTGCTCGGACTCTGGTCGCGCTCCGGCAATGGCGATCCGAAGAGCCCCTGGCTCGCCGAAGCGGAGCGCAATGTCGCACATGCGCTGCCGGCGATGGAGCGCGCGCTCGGCCACGTGAATTTCGAAGTCATGCAGATGCGTTATCTCAAGATCGAGATTGCGCTCGCGCGCCGGGAATTCCGCCAGGCGCGGGTGCTCGCGCAGGACCTGGTCCGGAAATACCAGCGGCCCTGCAACAGCCGGACCGGCTCGCGCAACGCCAGGCAACTCGAAGCGGCGGCGCTGCGCGGCCTGGGACGCGGCGAAGAGGCGGCGAGGCTCGAGGCCGCCGCTCCGGCGGACGAGTGTCCGGATGAAGTGCTCGATGCCCTAAAAGACTGGGCTACCGAAGTGTTCGTGTCCTGCGGATCAGAGGCTGAACGCGCCGCGGATCAGGCGGCAGTCGAGATCGCCTGCGGGTCCGGTGACCTCGACGACGTCGAATCGGGCGCGCAGGCGGGCGAGTAACGGATCGCAGGCGAGCAGGGCGCGCGCCGCGCGCACGATGCGGCCGCGCTTGCCCGACGTGATGCTGGCGGCGCCGCCGCCGTAATTGCCGCTCGCGCGGTAGCGGACCTCGACGATCGCGAGCGCCTCGCCGTCCAGTGCGACGACATCCAGCTCCCCGCCTTTCGCGCGAAAATTGCGCCGCAAGATCCGGTAGCCTGCGCGCTCGAGCATGCGCGCGGCCGCGGCTTCCGCCGCTCGGCCGATCTCGATGTGCGGTGCCGGCGATTCGGCGCTCTGGACTGGCGCCATCAGGGCTGCGCGATCGCTCCGGTCGGCGGCAGCGGCACCGGCTTGCCGTCCACGACCTGCGCCCAGTCGAGTTCGCGGCGCACGCGGCCGTGGGCGTCGACCGCGAGGCGGCCCGTGAGCCCGGGCAGCGGCGTGCTGGTGTTGCCGCGCAGGCGCTTCAATTCGCCGATCATCCGGAAAGCGTCGTAGCCGAAGGCATGCAGCCGGCCGAGTGCGTTGCTTCGTCCCGGCCAGGCGCGTTCCGCCGCCTCGCGCGCCGCGGCCGAAGGCCCGTAGGGATCGAGCACCCAGGGCATGTCGGGGAAGATCACGCCGTCGAGGTCGATGTTGCCCTGGCTCGCGCCGTCGAAGACGTCGGAGGTCGAGTACATCGGCAGCGCACTCGCGTAATTGAAGCGCAGCTGCGTGCGGATCATGCGACCGTGCACCGGCTGCGCCGCGACGAAGACGAATTGCGCATCGGCGCGCGGGGAGCTGCCGCGCTGTCCGGTGGTGCGCAGCAGTCGCCGCAGGATCTCGTTGAAATCCGTCGTCGAGGGCGGGTAATCCGCCTGGTCCACGATCTGCCCGCCGGCCATTGCGAACTCGTCGGCGAAGGCGGCCTGCACGCGCCGTCCCCAGTCGGAACGCGGCGCAAGCGTCACGCCGCTGGTGCGCCCTTCCGCGACGATGCGCCGCGCGGCGAAGCGCGCTTCGTCCTCGGGCGAGAGTGCGAATTGATAGAAGCGGTCCGGCACCTGCACGCCGTCCGGCAGGAAATTGAGCGCGAGCGTGGTCGCGCGGCCGTCGGCGACGGTCGCGAGCGCAGCCACTTCCTCACGTGTCAGCGGGCCGACGACGTAGTCGCTCCCGTCGGCGAGCGCCTGGAGATACGCGGAAGGCGCGTCGCGCGCGGCGACATCGTAGAGGCGAAGCCGCGGCCGGTTCGCGTTGCCGTAGTCGTAATAGGCCGCAAGGAATCCGTCGCGCACCGCCGTGCCTGCGGCCTCGGCCTTGCCGGACAGCGGCAGCAAGAGCGCAATCTGGCGCGGCATGTCGCCCGCTTCCGCGGGGCGCTCGCGCAGCCGGCGCCAGAACTCGTCGCTCGCCGGGTGGGTCGGGTAGCGTTCGCGCCAGGCCTGCAGCCGGCGCGGCGCGCCGAGCGCGCCGGCGCCCGCGTCGGCGAGGATGCGGCCGAGTTCAAGCCAGCCGACGGCTACCGGATCGGCGCCGGCCGGCGCGCGCAGGTCCGCGCCGCGCGCGAGCGCGATGCCGATGCCGTCGACGATCATGCGCTGGTTCTGCAGGCGGTCCTCGGCGTTGCCGAGCAGGCGTTCGCGCTGGACCAGGCTTTGCACGGCCTCGGCGACGCGCAGGCTGCCGAACTGCACGCGCGCGCGCGTCGCGAGCACGCCCTGCGTGCCGTCGTCCGGGATGTCGCGCAGCATCGCGACCGCGCGCTCGGTGTCGCCGCGGGCGAGCGCCAGTTCGGTTTCGAGCCGCAGTTTCTCCCGCGTTTCTTCGGCCGAGACCGGCGGCGCCAGCATCTTGATCGCGTTCGTGGCGGCGGTCGTGTCGCCGGCCAGGATCCACTCGCCGGCGGCGGCGAGCCACAGCGAATTCTGGTCCACCGGCGGCGCCGCGCGCGCGGCGGTTTCGTAAGTCTTTGCGGCGGCCGTGTGCTCGCCCTGACGCGACTGGCGCGCGGCCCGTTCCGTTGCGCCCTCCGGGCTGCCGAGACGGTCAAGCCCCGGGATCTGGCAGGCAGCGGCGAGGGCGGCGATCAGGCCGATCGCGGCGAGGCGGTGGGCTATCCGGACATTCGCTTGCATCGGCGGCGGCCCTTGGAGAGGATCACCCGTCCGCCCGTTGCGGTCGGGGAGGAACATTATCGTGGCGGGAACCGGCGTCCTTTATGTCGTTGCGACGCCGATCGGCAATCTCGGCGACATTTCTGCACGGGCCCGCGAGATTCTCGCGGCCGTCAGCGTGGTCGCGGC
>JANNKZ010000516.1:0-6932 GCA_031396515.1 Gammaproteobacteria bacterium | reverse complement strand
CCTGGCGCTGCGAATCGTTGAAGTAGGCGGGCACCGTGATCACGGCATCGGTGACGGCTTCGCCGAGGTAATCCTCGGCCGTCTTCTTCATCTTCATGAGCACGCGCGCGGAGATCTCCGGCGGCGCCATCTGCTTGCCCTGGGCCTCGAGCCAGACATCGCCATTGTCGGCGCGCACGATCTTGTAGGTTTCGAGCGGGATGTCCTTCTGGACCACCGCGTCCTCGAATCGCCGCCCGATCAGGCGCTTGACCGCGTGAAACGTGTTCTGCGGATTGGTGACGGCCTGGCGCTTGGCCGACTGCCCGACCAGTACTTCACCGTCCTTCGTGAAGGCGATGACCGACGGAGTCGTGCGATCGCCCTCGCTGTTCTCGATGACTTTTGGCACACCGCCTTCCATGACGGCCACGCAGGAATTCGTGGTGCCGAGGTCGATACCGATGATCTTGGCCATAACGGGGCTCCGAAATCTTGGATTGGCTTGGAAATAGGGCCGGGATTGCCGGATTCAACCGGCCGGCGGGCCCGGAGCCGGCGAAATGTCGGGTGCAGTCGAGACGATGACCCGCGCCGGCCGCAACAGCCGGCCATTCAACAGCCAGCCGCGCTGCACGACCTGGAGCACGGTATGCGCCGGGTGACCGGCCGAGGGCTGCATGGCCATGGCCTCGTGGCGCTCGGGATCGAACGGCTGGCCCGCCGGGTCCACCTGCGTGAGCCCCGCCCGTTCGAAGGCTTTCAGCACCAGCCGGAGCGTCGCCTCCTGGCCCTCGCGCAGGGCCGCGGCGTCCGCTGCCGCCGCCGACTCAAGGCCGAGTGCGAGGCTGTCGGCGACCGGCAGCAATTCGCCGGCGAACCGCTCGATGCCGTACTGGCGCGCGGCGTCGATCTCGCGTCCCGCGCGCTTCCGGACGTTGTCCATCTCGGCCGCGGCACGCAGCAGGTCTTCGCGGAGTTTCTCGGCGCGGGACTCCGCCTCGGCGATGCGCGCCTCGGCAGAATCGGCCCCGTTGCCGGACGGCGCCTCGGGCATGGAATCGGGCGGCTGGTGATCCATCACAGTCATGCGGGCGAACCTTGGGCTCAGTCCCGTGAATTCAAGGCGGAACCCAGCATCCGGGCCGCGATATCGACCACCGGGATCACCCGCTCGTAGGCCATGCGGGTCGGGCCGATCACGCCGACCACGCCGACCACGCGCTCGTCCTGCGTGTAGCGCGCGACGACCAGGCTGCAGTCGTCGAATATCGGGTAGCCGGACTCGTGGCCGATGAAGATCTGGACGCCCTCCGCGTGCAGGCTCTGGTCGAGCAGGTGCAGGATGTCGCGCTTCTCGTTGAAGGCCTCGAACAGCCGCCGCAGCGTATCCACGTTCGACAGCTCGGCGAAACCCATCAAGTTGGTTTCGCCCGCCACCACCATGTCGGCGTCGCGCTCGTCCGGCTGCTCGGCGAAAGCGCGCTGCGCGAGCGTGATCGCGTCGACCATCAGGCGGTTCATCTGCTCGCGCGTTTCCTGCAACTGCGCGACCAGGCGCGCGCGCACACCCGCGAGTTCCTGGCCGGCGAACTGCTCATTAAGAAAAGTTGCCGCGCGGCGCAGTTCGTCCGCCGGGAAATGGCGGTCGAGCTGGACCACTCGGTTCTGGACCTCACGGCCGTTCACCACCAGGATCGCGAGCACGCGATTTCCGGAAAGCCCGACGAACTCGATCTGCGACAATGCCGCATGGATTTCCCGAGGCACGGTCACGACGCCCGCCAGATGCGTCAGGCTCGACACCAGCTGCGAAGCGGCGGTCACGAGCGCTTTCGGATCGCCGGCGCGCAGGTCGAACTGGCGCCGCAGCTCGGCGATGTCGGCCTGGTTCGGTGGCTGATAGCGCAGGAGGGCGTTGACGAAATAGCGGTAGCCCTTGTCGGTCGGGATGCGCCCGGCCGAGGTATGCGGGGAACTGACGAAGCCGTGTTCCTCGAGATCGGCCATGACGTTGCGGATGGTGGCCGCGGACAGGCTGAGACCCGACTCGCGGGTCAGCGTGCGCGAACCGACCGGCTGGCCTTCGCGCACATAGCATTCGATGAGCGTGCGCAGCAGCTGCTGCGCCCGGTCGCTCGGCAACTCGTCGGCACCCTTCGGGATGTCGGCCATAAGTATTTGTTACGAAAGGAAAATGGCAAAAGCGCCCGGCACGGCGATCAAACTAGCAATCGCGCTCGTCGAGTGTCAAGGCGGAGTTTGGAGCCGGCCTGACCGAATCCGCGACCGCGCCCTGCCCTGCATGCTAAAAATGCCGCAAAAGCACATGAACAAGCCCTTCTCCCGCATCGCGCTCGTCGGCAAGGTCGAGGACACGCGAGTCGCCGATTCCATGGTGGCTCTCGCGCGGCATCTGCGCGCCCGCGGGTTCACCGTGCTGCTCGACGAGAGTGTCATGGTCGACGGCTTGCCCGACGGCGTGCTGCGCCGACCGATAGCCGGGCTCGGCGGCGAGAGTGACCTGATCGTTGCGATCGGCGGCGACGGCACGATGCTCTTTGCCGTCCAGCTCGCGCTCGGACGGTCGGTGCCGCTGCCCGGCGTCAATCGCGGGCGGCTTGGCTTCCTGACCGACGTATCGCCCGACGAGATGATCGGCAACATCGACGAAGTGCTGGAAGGCCGCTACGAAACCGACGTCCGCCAGTTGCTGGAAGCGACACTCACGCGCGCCGACGGACAAGTGGCCGGCTACCGCGCGCTCAACGACGTGGTCGTGCAGCGCCATGAATCCGGCCGCATGGTCGAACTCGAGACCTGGATCGACGGTTGCTTCGTCAATACCCATGGCGGCGACGGCCTCGTGATCGCGAGTTCGACCGGTTCAACCGCTTACGCCCTCTCCTGCGGCGGGCCGATCATCCACCCGCTGCTCAGCGCCGTGGTCATTGCGCCGATCTCGCCGCACACGCTGTCCGACCGGCCGATCGTCGTGAATCGCGAATGCCGCCTCGAGGTACGCCTGGTCGCGCGCTCGGCCGCGCGCGCACAGATCACCTGCGACGGCGTGCTGCTCGGCGACCTCGAAACGAGTTCGCGGCTCGTCATCGAACCCGCCGCCGATCGCATCACGCTGCTGCACCCGCCGGGACATGACTACTTCCGGCTGCTGCGCTCCAAGCTGCATTGGGGACGTAGCGGCCGCACGGGCGGCCCGGAATCCTGAGCGTGCTGGTCCACCTGCAGATCCGTGACTTCGCGATCATCGACGCAGTCGAACTGGAACTGGCTGGCGGCCTGACCGCGCTGACCGGCGAGACCGGCGCAGGCAAGTCGATCGTGGTCGACGCCGTGATGCTCGCGCTCGGCGGCCGCGCGAGCGCCGACAGCCTGCGCCACGGCGCCGAGCGCGCCGAAATCACCGCGACCTTCGACGCCGGCGACGATCCGACAATCCGCCGCTGGCTCGAGGAGCAATCGGTCGCCTGCGACGACGGCGAACTCGTGCTTCGCCGCGTGATCGGCAAGGACGGGCGTTCGCGGCAATACGTCAACGGCCAGTCGCTGCCTGCGCAACCGGTGCGCGAACTCGGCGAACTGCTGATCGACATTCACGGGCAACAGGAATTCCAGTCCCTGGTGCGACGCGACGCGCAGCGTCAGCTGGTCGACCAGCACGGCGCGCACGATGCGCTGCTCGCACCGGCTGCGGAACTCGCGGGCGAATGGCAGCGGCTGTCCGCGGAGCGCGCGGAACTCGCGGCCATGGCGCGCGATCGCGGCGCACGCCTCGAGCTCCTGCGCTACCAGGTCGGCGAACTCGAGGCGCTCGGGCTCGCTGACGGCGAAGCTGACGAACTGTTCGCCGAGCGCAATCGGCTCGCCAATCGCGGGCGGCTTGCGGAAGCTGCGCAGGCGGCGCTCGCGCTCGCGTGGGACGCGGACGGCGCCGACGCCCATGCGCTCGCGGCGCGCGCGGCGACCCATCTGCGAAGCGCAGCGGCGCTCGATCCGCGGCTCGCGGAAGCGCTGCAGGCGATTGAACAGAGCCTCATCGGCCTGCGTGAAGCATCCGCCCTCCTCGGCGGCTATCTCGAAACGCTGGACGCTGATCCCGCGCGCCAGGATCAGGTCGAGCGGCGGGTGGCGGCGATCGAGGACCTTGCGCGAAAGCATCACGTGACGGCGGCGGAGCTGCCGCAGAAGCGGGTCGAGCTGCAGGACATCCTGAACTCGCTCGAACAGTCGGAACTGAAGCTCGGCGGGCTCGACGAGCACATTGGCGCGGTGAGGACGCGCTATGACGCGGCGGCCGCGAAGCTGTCGACGGCGCGCCGCAGCGCCGCCAAGCGACTCTCGGGCGCGGTCACGAGCCTGATGCGCCAGCTCGGCATGCCGGGCGGCAAGTTCGAGGTCGCCGTCGAGACCGATGCCGGGCAGGCGCCGGCGGTGCTCGGCACCGACCGCGTGGAATTCCGGGTGACCGCCAATCCGGGACAGCCTGTCAAGCCCGTCGCCAAGGTGGCCTCGGGCGGCGAGCTGTCCCGCATCAGCCTCGCGGTGCAGGTGGCGGCCGCCCATCGTCACGGCCGGACCTGCATGATCTTCGACGAAGTCGACGCAGGCGTCGGCGGCGGTGTCGCCGAGATCGTCGGACGTCAGCTGCGCGAACTCGGTGATCGCGGCCAGGTACTCTGCGTCACGCATCTCGCGCAGGTCGCGAGCCAGGCGCACCACCAGCTGCGCGTCACCAAGCTGACGGATGGCCGTACCAGCCGCACGACCGTGACGACGCTCGGGGCGGACGAACGCGTCGAGGAGCTCGCGCGCATGCTGGGCGGCGTCGAGATCACGAAGAAAGCGCGCGAGCACGCACGCGAGATGCTGCGGACAACGGGCGGCGGCAAGCGCTGACGGCCGGGTTCAGCTCCGCTTGCGGCGGTGCGGGCAATTCTCGCGGCGGCAGCGGCCATAGAGAATCAGGTTGTGGTCCTCGATCTCGAATCCGAGGCGCTGCGCGACCGCGGTCTGGAGCCGCTCGATGCCGCAGTCCATGAACTCCTCGACCTGCCCGCAGTCCATGCAGATGATGTGGTCGTGGTGCTCGCCTTCATTCAGCTCGAAGACCGCAGTGCCGCCCTCGAAGTGATGACGCTTGACGAGCGCGGCCGCCTCGAACTGCGTCAGCACGCGATAGACGGTCGCGAGGCCGATGTCTTCGCTCTGGTCCAGCAGCGCGCGATAAATGTCTTCGGCCGACAGGTGGCGACCATGGCTCTTCGCGAGGATCTCGAGGATCCGGACTCGCGGCAGCGTGACTTTGAGTCCCGCCTTGCGCAGGTCGCTGGTTTCCACCGTTGCGCTCCCGCCGCGTCCCGCGGCGATTCCGCTATGATGCCGGCCATTATCCACCAGGACTTCCATCGATGCGACCCGTGATCCGCCTCGCCGCAATCGTTCTCGCCGCCGCCGCCGCGGGCTGCGTCTATCGCATGGACGTCCAGCAGGGCAACCTGCTCGATCCCGAGCAGATCGATCAGGTCGAAGTCGGCATGACCCGCAGCCAGGTGCGGTTCCTGCTCGGCACGCCGATGGTAGTCGACTCATTCGATCCGGATCGCTGGGACTACGTCTACAGCCTGCGCCGCGGACATTCGCGCAAGGTGGAGAAGCGCCACCTCGTCGTCTGGTTCGAGGGCGACAAGGTCTCGCGCCTCGAGGAGCCGATCCCGATACCGCGTACCAAGACGCCCGCGGCACCTGAGACGCCCGCCACCGACTCAGCCGCCGGCTGATTTTCCGCCGATGGCCTTGCCTTCGCGCGCCAGCCGCCGCCGGCGCGCGCGCGGATCCTCGGGCAGCGGCCGCAGCACCTCGACGCGATCTCCCGTCGAGAGCAAGTAGTCCCGCACGACCTCGCGGCCGAAGACGCCGATCGCGCAATTCGCCGGGTCGAGGCCCGGATGCCGGACGAATACTCCCGAGAGCGCGAGCGCCTCGCCCGCGGTGCAACCCGCCGGCACTTCGAGCGGCAGCACCGTCTGGCGATCGCGCTCCGCGCAAGCGACCTCGATCGCGATGCGCTCAACGGGCGCCATAAACCTGGCGCGCGCGGCGCCCGAAGGCATCGACCAGCTGATTGCAGACCTGCTCGAACGCCGGGCCGAACATGATTCCGCCGATCGGCCCGCTGGTTTCGAAACAGAGCTCCAGCGTCGCGCGCGTGCCGGACTCGCCGATCGGCGAGAACTCCCAACGGCCCTCGAGCGCGCGGAACGGACCGTCGACGAGGCGCATCTCGAGGCCGCTGCCCGGCAACAGCCGGTTTCGCGTCGTGAAACTGCCGCGCGCCGGGCCGAGCGACAATCCGAGCCTCGCCGTGACCTGCTTGCCCTCCTCCGCGAGGATCTCCGCCGACGTGCACCAGGGGAGAAATTCCGGATAGCGCCGGATGTCCGCGACCAGTTCGTACATCTGCGCGGGCGTGAATGGCAGCAGCGCGCTGCGGCGCACTTCACGCATCTGTCACGGGCCTCATGCGCCGATTGTCGCCGTATGAACCGGCGCGGACAACCGCGCGGCCGCTAGAATGTCGCATGGCGGACAAGGACGAAGCGGCCGGTCGCATCGCGGTAAATCGCCGCGCGCGGTACGATTACTTCATCGAGGAGCGTTTCGAGGCCGGCGTCGTCCTGCACGGCTGGGAGGTCAAGGCGCTGCGCGCCGGGCGGCTGCAGCTGCAGGAGGCCTACGTGCTGCTGAAGGACGACGAGGTCTGGCTGTTCGGCGCGCACGTCTCGCCGCTGCTGGCCGCCTCCACGCACGTCGTGCCAGACCCGACGCGCAGCCGCAAGCTGCTGATGCACCGCCGCCAGATCGATTCGCTGGTCGGCGCGGTGGAACGCAAGGGCCGCACGATCGTGCCGCTCGCGATGTACTGGAAGAACGGC
>JANNKZ010000497.1:0-14717 GCA_031396515.1 Gammaproteobacteria bacterium | reverse complement strand
CATTGCGCTCGATCTCGATCGTGCCGTCCGGATTGCCGGTCAGCGTGATGATTCCATCCTCGCCGCGCATCAGGGACAGCCGGTAAGGCGACATGTCGCCGCTGCCCCAGGCGACGAGTTGCGGCAGCCTCGCATCGGGCGTCGCTTCTTCCTTCAGCAGCACGGACCGGCCCTCGAGCTGGAGTTCGAACGCGATGCCGGGCGGGAGCTGGTGCGGCAGCAGGCCGGGATCGTTGTCGATCTCAACCCAGCGCAGCTCGAAGGCGTCGTAGCGGAGGAATTCATAGTTGTCGGCTTCCACGCGCAGGCCGTAGTCGCGCCCCTCGAGCTGGGCCTGCTCCTGGAGGAGCGCGATGCCGTTCGTCAGGCGCTCACTCTCTTCTTCGAGCTCGCGGTCGTCGCCGAGGATGCCGACTGAGAGGGTTGCGATCGCGGCCATGATGCCGATGATCACGACGACGACCAAAATCTCGATCAGGGTCATGCCGCGCTGCATCGCGCACGGCCGGGTCGCAACGAGGGTCACGGCGGGATCAGGCCGTCAATCGAGGTTCCAGTTGCCGATGTCCGCATCCGAGTCTTCGCCGCCCGGCTGCCCGTCGGCGCCGAGCGTGTAGAGGTCGTAGGGCAGTCCCTCGCGTCCGGGCTGCAGGTAAACATAGTCATTGCCCCACTGGTCCTTCGGCACGGCGCGGGACTTGAGGTAACCCTGCGGCCGCCAATTGCGCGGGACCGGCTCACCGGTCGGCGCCTTCACCAGCGCTTCCAGTCCCTGTTGCGTGGTCGGGTAGCGGAAGTTGTCCATCTGGTACATGTCGAGCGCGGTGCCGATTGCCCGGATGTCGAGCCGGCTCGCCTTGATGCGCGCGTTGTCGACCTGGCCCAGGAGCTGCGGTCCGATCAGCGCGCCGAGGATCGCGATGATGACGAGCACCACCATGATCTCGATCAGCGTGAAACCGGACTCGCGGCGTGGATTCGGCCCCATGCGTTTCTCCTGCCTCGATGCGAGGCGCGACCCGGTGAATGACCCGATGATATCAGAGCAGTTCCGTGCGACCGGCGGGCGCCGCCCGCCCTGTGACCGCGCTCAACCTATAATCCGGCGATCGGCGCGGGCGGGGAGCTGAAATCAATGCTGGGCATGATGTTTCCGGGACAGGGGTCGCAGTCGGTCGGCATGTTGTCGTCGTTCGCCGACAACGAACCCGCCGTCCGGGACACCTTTGCAGAGGCTTCGCGCGTGCTGGGTTACGACCTGTGGCACCTCTGCCAGCAAGGTCCGGAGGAGCAACTCGGCGAAACCGAGCGCACGCAGCCTGCGATGCTCGCCGCCGGCGTGGCGATCTGGCGTGCCTGGGTGCGGCGCGGCGGGGCGAAACCGGCTGTGATGGCCGGCCACAGCCTTGGCGAGTACAGCGCGCTCGTCGCCGCGGGCGCCATCGAATTTTCGGCGGCGATCGAGCTCGTGCGTTTCCGCGGCCAGGCGATGCGACGCGCCGTGCCGGCCGGCACCGGTGCGATGGCTGCGATCCTCGGACTCGACGATGCGGTCATCGAGGCCGCCTGCCAGGCATCGGCCCAGGGCGAAGTCGTGCAGCCGGTCAACTACAACTCGCCGGGCCAGCTCGTCATCGCCGGCCACGCCGGCGCCGTCGCGCGCGCGATCGAAGCCTGCAAAGCCGCGGGCGCGAAGCGTGCCGTTCTGCTACCGGTCTCCGTGCCTTCGCACAGTGCGCTGATGAAACCCGCGGCCGTGGCCATGCGCGAACGCCTGCGCAGGCTCGACGTCCGTACGCCGGCGATTCGCGTCTATTCCTTCGATGCCGGCGTCTACGACAGCGCCGACGCGATTCGCGACGGACTGTACCGGCAGTTGTTCAATCCGGTGCGCTGGTCGGCTATCGTCACGGCCATGATCGGCGCGGGCGTAAAGCAGCTCTGCGAATGCGGACCGGGCAAGGTGCTCGCCGGCCTCGCGCGCCGCGCGCCGGGCGGGCGCGAACTGTCGATTCACGCGATCGACGGGGCGGAGAGCCTCGCGGCCGCATTGGCAGCGACTGCCGGGAGCGAAGCGACATGACGAACGGAGTCCTGAAGGGCGAGATTGCATTCGTGACCGGCGCCTCGCGCGGCATCGGCCGAGCGATCGCCCTCGCACTCGGTGCCGAAGGCGCGACGGTCGTCGGCACCGCGACCGGCGCCCCCGGCGTCGCCGCCATCGACGAAGCGCTCGAGTCCGCCGGCATCGCCGGGCGCGGTGTCGTGCTCGACGTCGCCGATGTTGCCGCGACCGACGCGGCAGTCGCCGACGTCGAGGGACGCGAGGGCGCGATCTCGATCCTCGTCAACAACGCGGGCATCACGCGCGACACGCTGCTCCTGCGCATGAAGGCCGAGGACTGGGATGCGGTGATCGACACCAACCTCGGTTCGGTGTTCCGGCTGTCAAAAGCGGTGCTGCGCGGCATGATGAAGGCGCGCAAGGGCCGCATCATCAACATCGCCTCCGTCGTCGGCCTGATCGGCAACCCGGGGCAGGCCAACTACTGCGCGGCGAAGGCAGGGATCGGTGGCTTCACGCGCTCGCTGGCGCGCGAAGTGGCCTCGCGCGGCATCACGGTCAACGTGGTGGCGCCGGGATTCATCGACACGGACATGACGAAAGCGCTCGCCGAAGCACAGCGCGAAGCGCTCGCGGCGCAGATTCCGCTCGGCCGGCTCGGTCGGGCGGAGGATATCGCCGCCGCCGTATGCTTCCTGGCGGGCCCGCAGGCGGCCTGGATTACCGGTGAGACGCTGAACGTCAACGGCGGCATGCACATGGCGTGAGCGGAAAAAAAGGCCTTTCGCAACAAGAAATGCTTTCAGAAACAGGGGACAAGAAAGGTTTCTGGTAGCGCGTGGGGGGTCCGTGGCATAGAATGGCGCCCCCGGCCGGCACGCGCGGTCATGGGCATCACTAGGTGAGGGACATCAAACCGATGAGCACAGTCGAAGAACGAGTAAAGAAGATCGTCGCCGAGCAACTCGGGGTCAAGGACGAAGAGGTCACCAATGACGCTTCGTTCGTGGACGATCTGGGTGCCGACTCACTGGATACGGTCGAGCTCGTGATGGCGCTCGAAGAAGAGTTCGAGACCGAAATACCGGACGAGGATGCCGAGAAGATCACTACGGTGCAGCAGGCGGTTGACTACATCGTCCAGCACCAGTCCAAGTCCTGAAGTCTTTCGCGCACGAGCCCCGGCAGGACTGCCGGGGCTCGTAGCGTCATACCGGTCGCGTCAGCCGGAGGTAACGCCTTGAGCAAGCGGCGCGTCGTCGTCACCGGCCTCGGCATGGTCTCGCCGCTCGGCAACACGGTTGCCGAGAGCTGGACCGGCGCGCTCGCGGGCAAGAGCGGCATCGGCCGGATCACGCGCTTCGACACCACCGGCTTTCCCTGTACGTTCGCCGGCAGCATCCCCGATTTCGACGCCTCGAAGTACATGCCCGCCAAGGAAGCGCGGCGCATGGACCTGTTCATGCAGTACGGCGTCGCGGCCGGCGCGCAGGCGATTGCGGACGGCGGCCTCGAAATCACGGACACCAATCGCGCACGCATCGGGCTGGTGTTCGGCGCCGGTATCGGCGGGCTCGCGACGATCGAGGACAATTACGCCAAGTATCTCGAGACGCGCACGCCGAAGAAGATCTCGCCGTTCTACATCCCGGCGTCGATCGTCAACATGATCTCCGGGCACCTCTCGATCATGTACGGCATCACGGGCCCCAATCTCGGGGTCATCACCGCCTGCACGACCTCGACGCACGCAATCGGAATCGGCATGCGGACGATCCAGTACGGCGATGCCGACTTGATCGTCGCGGGCGGCGCCGAGATGGCGCAGACGCCGACCGCGGTCGGCGGCTTCAGCCAGGCGCGGGCGCTCTCGCCCCGGAATAGCGAGCCGACCAAGGCGAGCCGGCCCTGGGACCGCGACCGCGACGGCTTCGTCATGGGCGATGGCGCGGGCGCGATCATGCTCGAGGAGTACGAGCATGCGAAGAAGCGCGGCGCACGCATCTTCGCGGAACTCACCGGCTTCGGCATGAGCGGCGACGCCTATCACATCACGGCGCCGCCGGACGATGGCGCGGGCGCGCGGCTGTCGATGGAGAACTGCCTGCGCGACGCCGGCATCAATGCCGACCAGGTTCAATACGTCAATGCGCACGCGACCTCGACGCCGCTCGGCGACCTGGCCGAGACTATCGCGATCAAGAATGCCTTTGGCGAGCATGCGAAAAAGCTGGCCATCAGTTCGACGAAATCCATGACCGGCCACCTGCTGGGTGCGGCGGGCGTCGTCGAGGCGATCTTCAGCATCCTCGCGATCCGTGACCAGGTGGCGCCGCCGACCATCAATCTCGACCATCCTGGCGAGGGTTGCGACCTCGACTTTGTCCCGCACACAGCCCGGCCGATGAAAATCGACACGGCTATGAGCAATTCCTTCGGCTTCGGCGGCACCAACGGCACGCTGGTCTTCCGCGCCCTGCGTTGACCTCTCACGGCCCCGGCATGCGGCGGCTGGATTACTCGATACACGAATTCTCGCCGGCGGCCGATCCGGTGCTCGCCATGCTCGCGCTCCATGCGGCGCACCCCGAACGCTATCCGGTTCTCCTCGACAGCGCGGCGGCCGGTGCGCCGCTCGGCCGTTTCAGCCTGTTGCTGGCGGCCCCCGGCGAGCGCCTGCGGCTCGACGATGCGCGCCGCCTGGAAGGCCCGGGCGCCGGCGCCACGTTCTGCGAGCGGCTGAATGCGTGGTGGCGCGCGGAATGCGCGGCGCCGCCGCCCGCGCCCTGGCCGTTCGCCGGCGGCTGGTTCCTGTTCCTGGGCTACGAACTCGCAGGGGAGATCGAGCCGACGCTCCGGCTGCCGCCGTCGCCGATGCCGCTCGTTGCCCTGGCGTGGCGCATGCGCGCTGCCTGGATTCACGATCATGCCAGCGGCCGCAGTGCGATCCTCGCCGAGCCCGACGCTGAAGCGGCGGTACGCCAGCTGCTCGCCGACAGTGCGGACGCGCCCGCACTCGCCGCGACCGAACCGCGCATCGGGCCGATTGTCGAAGACGATCCTGCGCGTTACCTCGAGGCCTGCCGGCAGACACTCGAACACATCGCCGCGGGGGATGTGTACCAGGCCAATGTCGCGCGCGCCTGGCGGACGCGCCTGCCGCCCGAAACCTCCGCAGCCTCGCTCTATGCGAGGCTGCGCGCGGCCAATCCGGGTGCATTCGCGGGCATCGCGGAGCTGGGCGAGTTCGCGGTGCTGTCGAGTTCCCCCGAGCGACTGGTGCGCGTGCGCGGCCGCGACATCGAAACGCGCCCGATCGCAGGCACCCGCCCGCGCGACCCCGGCAGCGACCGGCGTTCGATCGGGGAACTGACGGGCAGCGCCAAGGAACGCGCCGAGCACGTGATGCTGATCGACCTCGAAAGGAACGATCTCGGGCGAATCTGTGAACCCGGGACGGTCCGCGTGGACGAATTCATGGTGGTCGAGAGCTATGCGCACGTGCATCACATCGTCTCTAACGTCTGCGGCCGTCTGCGGCCGGGGGTCGCACCGGGCAACGTCATTCGCGCACTGTTTCCGGGCGGCACCATTACCGGCTGCCCGAAGGTGCGCTGCATGCAGTTGATCGGCGATCTCGAGGGCGTCGGCCGCGGCGCCTACACCGGCGCGATGGGATACCTCGCGCTCGACGGCAGTCTCGACCTCAACATCCTGATCCGCACGATGACGCTCCGGGACGGCGCGCTCGAATGGCGCGCGGGCGCGGGCATCGTCGCCGATTCGCTGCCCGAGCGCGAACTCGACGAGACGCGCGCCAAGGCGCGCGGCCTCTTGCGTTCGCTCGGGAGCGCGGCGTGACCCGCGTGCTCGTCAACGGCCGCGAAGGCGGAGCAATCGATGTGATGGATCGCGGCCTCCAGTATGGCGACGGCCTGTTCGAGACCTTCGCGGTCCAGCACGGCCGCGCGCGGTTTTTCGACTGGCACCTTGAGCGGCTCACGGAGGGCGCCCGGCGGCTCGCGTTGCCGGTCCCGGACGCACGCCTGTTGCGCGAGGAAATTGCGCAGGCCTGGCCGCGTGGCCGCGGCGTCGTCAAGCTCATACTGACGCGCGGCGTCGGCGCCCGCGGCTACCGGCCCCCAGCCGATGCCAGGCCGACCCGAATTGTTTCCGGGCACGAGTGGCCCGCGCGCGATTCGAGGCTGTGGAGCGAGGGCGTGCGTGCCGGGCTCTGCCGCACGCGCCTCGGCCGCAACGCCGCGCTCGCCGGCATCAAGCACCTGAACCGGCTGGAACAGGTCATCGCCCGTGCGGAGTGGGATGATGGCGCCATGGACGAGGGCCTGATGCAGGACGACCGGGACCGGCTCATTGGCGGCACCATGAGCAATGTTTTCCTGTGCCTGTCGGAGCGCTGGGTAACGCCGGTGCTGGCGGACTGCGGCGTGGCGGGCGTGATGCGCCGGGCTTTTCGTGGCTGGGCGGCGGAGCAGGGCATCGCCGTGATGGAGCGCGACATCGCCGTCGCCGATCTCGCCGGCGTGTCAGCCATGTTGTTGACCAATTCGCTGATCGGCGCCTGGCCAGTGCGTGAACTTGCGGGCGGCACGCTGCCGCTCGATCCGCTCGCCGCACGTTTCAATGCCTGGCTGGATGCGCAATGAAGCGGCGCCTGCGCACGGCAGCCTTGTTCGGCGTCCTGCTCGCGGCCGCGTGGTTTGGCTGGCGGCAGTATGAAAACGCCTGGCTCGACCGCCCGATCGCCGCGCTCGAGAAAATCCAGGTCTTCGAGATTCCTGACGGCGCCTCGCTGAAAGCGGTCGCTGTCGAACTCGAGAAGCGCGGACTGCTGGCTCGCAGCGGCGCCTGGACGCGTTACGCGCGGCGCCGGGGCGACGCAACGCGCATCCAGGCCGGCGAATACGAGATCCGGCCGGGCGCGACGCCGGCAACACTGCTTGCGCAATTCGTCGCGGGTGACGTGCAGCTGCATGCGCTGACGATTCCCGAGGGCTGGACCGTGCGCCAGGCGCTGGCCCTGATCCAGGGGCATCCGCAGATCGTGTCGGAACTCGCGGGACTGCCGGAAGCGGTCTGGATGGAACGCATCGGCCTCGGCAAGCTGCATCCGGAAGGGCAGTTCTTCCCCGACACCTATCGGTTTCCGCGCGGCACGACCGATCGTGAGCTCCTGCGGCTCGCCCACGCGAGGCTCGAACGCGAGCTTGCCGATGCCTGGCGGCGGCGTGCGCCGAACCTGCCGATCGCAACGCCCTACGAAGCCCTGATCCTCGCATCCATCATCGAGAAGGAAACCGGTGCGCCCGACGAGCGCCCGTTGATCGCGGGCGTGTTCACAAATCGCCTGCGCATGGGCATGCGCCTGCAGACCGATCCCTCCGTCATCTACGGGCTCGGCGAAAACTTCGACGGCAACTTGCGTCGCCGCGACCTGCTTGCCGACACGCCCTACAACAGCTACACACGCGCGGGCTTGCCGCCGACGCCGATCGCATTGCCCGGACGCGCCGCGCTCGAGGCCGCCGTGCGCCCGGCAAAGACCGACGCCATTTACTTCGTGGCGACCGGGCGAGGCGACGGCCGGCATTTCTTCGCCGAGACGCTCATCGCACACAACACGAACGTGTCGCGCCACCTGTCCAACCTGCGCGGCGGCACCGGCGTTCAGGTACGCTGAAATCCGCATGCGCGGCCGATTCATCACGTTCGAAGGCATCGAGGGCGTCGGCAAGTCGACGCAGGTCGCGCTCGCGGCCGAGTACCTGAAAGGCCGCGGCATCGACGTCCTGGTGACGCGCGAACCGGGTGGCACGCCGCTCGCGGAGCAACTGCGCGCGCTCGTGCTCGAGCCGCGCGAGCGGCCGATCGGCGTCACCGTGGAGCTGCTCCTGATCTTCGCGGCGCGCGCGAGCCATGTCGCCGACAAGATCCGCCCGGCCTTGCGCCGCGGCCGATGGGTTCTCTGTGACCGCTTTACCGACTGCACGCTGGCCTATCAGGGCGGCGGCAGCGGCGCGAATCTGGCGGCCATACGCCAATTGGCGAAGATCGCCCACCCGCGTCTGGCGCCGGACCGGACGCTGCTGTTCGACGCGGACCTCGCGATCGCGAAGTCGCGGCTCGCGGGGCGCGGCGGCCGGCTCGACCGTTTCGAAACCGAGGGCGAGGCTTTTTTCGAGCGCGTGCGCCGGACTTACCTCGACCTCGCCGGGCGTGAGCCCGCGCGCGTGCGCGTGATCGATGCGACGCCGGCCGAGGTGGAAGTCGCGCGCTCGGTCGCGCGTGAACTCGACGCCCTGCTGGCGTCGCTGGAGCGCTGATGGCAGCCGCTGACGTCGAACGGGATGAAGCCGCGCCGCCGCCGGACATCCGTCCGGCGCTGGCTCGCGCCGGGCAGAAGTGGCTCGCGGCGCTCCGCGACCGGTTTGGCGCAATGCACGAGCAGCGGCGCCTGCCGCACGGCCTGTTGATCTACGGACAGCCGGGCGCCGGCCAGGCAGACATCGGACTCTGGCTCGCCAGCCGATTGCTGTGCCGCTCGGAATCGACGAGGCCTTGCGGTACTTGCACCGATTGCCACCTGATGCTCGCGGGCAGTCACCCGGATTTCCATTGGGTCAGCGTGCTGGAGGACAAGAAAGAGATCGCCGTCGCGCAGCTGCGCGGCTTGTCCGAGGTGCTGACGCTACGCAGCTATCGGGGAGGCCCGAAGATCGCGCTGGTCGAGCCCGCGGAGGCGATGAATATCCACTCGTTCAATGCGCTGCTGAAGACGCTCGAAGAGCCGCCCGAAGAAACCTACCTGTTGCTTGCGACCAGCCGCAGCGATCGCATTCCGCGGACCATCGCCAGCCGCTGCGCGCGATTCCGCGTGCCGCTGCCGGAGACCAGCGATGCACTCGTCTGGATGCAGGCAGCGGGCGTGAAGCAGGGCGCCGAGGGCTTGCTGCGTCTCGCGAACGGGGCGCCGTTCCTCGCGGCCGACTACGGCACGCAGGGCCTCGGCAAACTCGATGCGGAAATGAACGAGGCGCTCGAGTCGGGCACGAACGGACCGCTGGACGTCATCGGCCTGGCCCACGCCTGGGCGGAACAGGCACCGGCGGCGCGGCTCTATTGGCTGGAAAGCTGGCTGGCCCGGGCCCTGAAGGAGGCCGGGCTGTCTGGTGAACTGGTTAACAATAATCGATTACCATGGTTGCGGGGACCAGCCCGTGACCTGAAGATACGGTCGGCTTACCGCCTGCTGGATGAATTGCGCGATGCGCGACGGCTCCAGGGCGGTTCGCTGAATACGCAGCTCATGTTCGAGCGGTTGCTGGTGTCGCTGGCGGCGCTCCTGCACGGCGCGCCGGACCGGAGGCGGGAGTCAACGGAGTGAAGATGCGGGCGCCATCGACGAAGCCAGGACTCCTGACGCTCACCATCAAGGACAAGAGCGCGCTGTATCTCGCCTACATGCCGTTCGTGAAGAACGGCGGCCTCTTCATCCCGACCAACAGCAGCTACCGCCTCGGCGACGAGGTGTTCATGCTGTTGAACCTGATGGGCGAGGAAGAAAAGCTTCCGGTCGCCGGCCGCGTGATCTGGCTGACGCCGAAGGGCGCGCAGGGCAAGCGCACGGCGGGCATCGGCGTCCAGTTCAGCGAACAGGATCGCGGCACCACGCAGAAGAAGATCGAGTCCTATCTCGCCGGCGCGCTTGGCGGGGACAAGGCGACGCACACAATGTAGCTCAGCTCGCGGCCAGTTCCGGCCCGAGCTTGTTGGCCGCCAGCCCGCCTTGCAGGCAGTAGGCGTCGAATCCCCGTTCGGAAAGCAGGAACGCCGCGGCCGAGCTACGCCGGCCGGTGTCGCAGACGACGATGTACGGGGTCTTGGTGTCGAGCGTCTTGACCTTGAGACGGATGAAATAGAGCGGTACGTTCAGCGCGTCCTCGAGGTGATAGCTCTCGTACTCGCTCGGCAGCCGCACGTCGAGCCACCGCGCGCCGCGCCCGACCAGTTCGCGCGCGTGCTCCAGGTCGACCCAGTGCAGCAGCGGCTCGTTGAGGAGTTCGTTGAAGTCGGCCTTGCCGAGGCGCACCAGTGCGCCGTCGCTCACCATCGTGACCGTGGCATTGCGCTTGGCGTCCGAGATCAGGGCCTCTTCGCCGAACGACTCGCCGACGCCGAGTTCGGCGAGCTTGAGCCCGTCCCGGTTCATCGGCGTTTCGCGGGTGACGACGGCCGTCCCTTTCGTGATCACGTAAAAATAGTCGCCGTCCCCGCCCTGCTTGATGACCACCTCGCCCGTACGGCAGGCGACGTGCTGCATGCGCATGAAGAGCGCCTGCAGGTTCGCCGGCGGTATCCGGTGGAAGGCCTTGGTCTGGAGCAGCACGGTCATCCAGTCGTCGGCGTCCGCCGAACTGGTCCCCGTGATTTCACCGACTTCGTAGGAGCCCGTCTGGTCCCAGGTGATCAGCACATCCAGCAGGTCGGAATCGACTGCGACGTAGGTGATGTCGGACAGCGCGCGTGCCGTGAATCGACGCGGCTGCCCGGGACCGATCGCGATGCGCGCTTCCGGCGTGCCGGCGCGCAGCATCGAGACGGAGCGGTCGCCAACGCGCAGTTCGATCTCGCCGCTGACCAGGTAGACCGTGCGCTTGTCGGTGTCCCCTTCCTTGAACAGGACACGGCCCGCGTCCATTTCCTGCAGTCGCGTCTTGCGCGACAGTGCATGCAGGTTCTCGCGCTTCAGGCCGTCGAGCGGACTGAAACTGCGGAGGACATCGAGTTCGACGGGTTTTTCGTCCAGGTCCTTCATATCCCTATCATAACCGTCAGCGCTGCACGGCGAGCGACGTCCATCCCGAATCCGGCTTGAAGCGCGGCCCATGCGTCACCGCGAGCTGCTCGAGCCGCGCGACAATCGCCGCCGCACCCCGCGTGCGCGCGTAGTGGAGCGGGCCGCCGCGGAACGGCGCGAAGCCGGTGCCGAAGATCATGCCGGCATCGAGCAGGTCGGCATCCTCGATCACGCCTTCGCGGAGGCAAGCGACCGCTTCGTTCAAGTACTGGAGCACCAGCCGGTCGGTCAGGTCGTCCGGCGCACGCCCTTGCGTCTCGGGCTTGATCGGCTTGCCGTCGCGCCATTCGTAGTAACCGCGGCCGCTCTTGCGGCCGATGTGGCCGGCGGCGATCAGTTCAGCGGTGCCCTTCGGCACCGGCATGCCGAAGGCATCCGCGAGGATGCGGCCGACGTGCGAGGCCACGTCGAGGCCGACGGTGTCGGCGAGCTCGATCGGGCCCATCGGCATGCCGAAGGCGACCGCCGCGCGGTCGATCAGCGCGAGCGGCACGCCTTCGTCCGCGGCGAGCATCGCCTCGGTCATGTAGGGCATCAGGATGCGGTTGACGACGAAGCCGGGCGAGCTCTTGCAGGGCAGCGGCAGCTTGTCGAGCTTGCGCGTGAAGGCGAGGGCATCCTCAACGATGACTTCGCGCGTCTGCTGCGAGCGGATGATCTCGACCAGCATCATTTTCGCGACCGGATTGAAGAAATGCAGGCCGACCAGGCGTCCGGGATCGGCCAGGCCGCGGGCCAGCTCTTCGAGCACGATGCTCGAGGTGTTGGTTGCCAGAATCGCTGTCGGCTGCATGGCAGGCTCGAGCTTCGCGTACAGCGCGCGCTTGGCATCCGCGTTCTCAAAGATCGCCTCGATCACGATGTCGGCGCGCGCGACGCCGGCACCAGCGATGTCCGCGGTCAGGCGCGCGGCCATTTCGCCGGCCTTGTCCGGATCGCGCGACCGCTTGCCGAAGAATTCTTTCGCGCGTGCCAGGGCCGGCTCGACGTACTTCATCTCCCGGTCCTGCAGCGTCACCGTCAGGCCGCGCGAAGCGCACCAGGCCGCGATGTCGCCGCCCATGACGCCGGCACCGACCACGTGCACGTGGGCGAACTTGCGCGCGGACTTCCCGCCGAGCGCCTTCAGCCGGTTCTGCAGGAAGAACACGCGCACCAGGTTTCGCGATTGCTCGCTCAGGAACAGGCGCGCAATGGAACGCGCTTCGGCTTCATAGGCGGCGACACCGGCCGCGCCATGGCGTTCGAACAGCTCGATGATCGCGTAGGGGGCGGGGTAGTGCTCGGGATTGGCGCGGCGCGCGACTTGCTTGCGGGTCTGGGACGCGACGAGCGAACGGATGAGCGGCCAGCAGAGCAGGCGCTGGCCGAAAGCGGCGCGGCGCCCGGGCGGTTTCGCGTGGACGATCTCGCGGGCGGCCCGGTCCAGGTCCGCGCGCGGCACCAGCCGGTCGACGAGTCCGAGCTTCAATGCGGCGTCGCCTTTCAGCGAGCGGCCAGTCAGCATCAGGTCGAGCGCCGCCGGCGCGCCGATGAGCTGTGGTGCGCGCACCGTGCCACCGAAACCGGGGTGGACCCCCAGCATCACTTCCGGCAGGCCCAGGTTTAGTTTGCCGTCGTCGGCCCCGACCCGGTATCGGCAGGCGAGCGCGAGCTCGAGGCCGCCGCCGAGCGCGAAGCCATGGATGGCAGCGACCGTCGGAATCGGCAGCGCCGCCAGGCGATCGAACACTTTCTGGCCGGTCCGCACGAGCTGGTAGGCCTGCTCGAGGTCGGTAAGCTGGCCGAATTCCGAGATGTCGGCGCCCGCGACGAAACCGCTGTCCTTGCCGGAGCGGAGCACGAGCGCTTTTGCGCCCGACGATTCCACTTGTGCGAGGCAGTCGTTCAACTCACGCATGGCGGCGCTGCCGAGCGTATTGGCGCTGGCGCCCTGGAGGTCGAAGGTCAGCGTCGCCACGCCGTCGGCGCCGGTTTCAAGGCGCCAGTGCTGCGGGGTATGCGTCATGACGGGGATTATGCCTCGCGGACGTCGCTCAGGCGCCGGACTCGACCGTCGCTTCCGGCGGGCGTACGCGCGCGGGATCAACCTCGAAATCGAACACCAGCGGCAGGTGATCGGAGAGCGGTACGACGGGGATGTCGAAACCCTTGGGCACGATGCCTTCGCCGTAGAGCACGAAATCGAGTTCCTTTCGCGGCCAGCGGCTCGGATAGGAGGGGAGGCCGGCGACATTGGCGCTCCGCAGTCCCGCGGCCTGCATGAACAGGTAGATCTCGTGCTCGCCCCAGAAGGTGTTGAAGTCGCCTGCGACGATCACCGGCTTCGACTGGCGCCGGACCAGCTCGTGCAGGTGCCGGAGCTGGTAGTGACGGTGACGGAACTTGAGCGACAGGTGCACGAGGAATACAACAAGGTTCTCGAGTTCCAGCTCGATGATGAGCTTCTTGATGCCGGTATCGAAGTAGTGGAAGCGCTCCCCGTGGATGCGCGGCGCGCACAGGAATGCATTCGCCTGCTTGCGCACGATCGGCATGAACTGGTTCAGGGAGTCCTCGCCGTACTTGCACTGGTACGTCGAGAAATGGGAGAGATGGTTCGCGATGAATTCCGCCTGGTTGATGTTGCCGCTGCGGATCGAGCCGGTGTCCACCTCGATCAGGCCGACGATGTCCGGGTCGCGTCCCTTGATGAAATCCGTGATGCGATCGAGGACATCGCGGCTACTGCGCAGGTATCCCGCGCCGGGCACCGGCAGGTGGAAGGACGGGCCGGTCCCGGTGGCGTAGCGGATGTTGTAGACGAGGAGTCGCATGCCAGCCTGGATACCCGCTACCGGTCAAAACACGTATTCTAGGACGCAGGCCAGCATCGAGGGCACCCCGCGTGACGGAAGACAACCCGATCCGCTTGTTCGTCACGCATCTCTATGCGCCGGACGAGGCCTACTTCAGGGTCTTCGAATACCTGGAAAGCCAGCCCAACTTCTTCTACAAGAATTTCGCGACGCCCGAAAAGCCGCCGCGCACCAAGGAAAAGGAAGCGATCCGCGAGGACCTGCGCCGGCAGATGACCGAGGCCGAGGTCATCGTCCTTCTCTCATCCCTCTACGATCGCGACCCGGTCCTGATCGAGTTCCAGGGACTCTACGCGCAGTCCTGCGACAAGCCGCTGATCGTCATGGAGCCCTTCGGTACGGATGCCGCGGTGCCCGACAAGCTCCGCGAAATGGCCGACGAAGTGCTGGGCTGGAACGGCCGGGACATGGCGGACGCCATTCGCCGGCAGGCGCGTCATGAGGACACGACCCGCTGGGACGTGATCGAATTCAAGCTCGATTGACGCTGATCAGCGTCGGGATCCGCGCGATGCTCGTATCCGTCAGGCTGGAACGGCCCTGACCTGCGGCTTTCGGCGACGCTGTGAGCTCGTTCCGGTGCATCAGGTCGAGCAGCCCGACGATGCGGGCGGCGCAGGCATCGGCCTCGCCAATCGACATCTTGCGGACGGTCGCCATGACCGGGGACTCGCCCGGCGACGGCCGGATCCGGGTCATGGACAGGCGCAGCGCTTCGAAGTGCTGGCGCAGGTCGCCCGGTACTTCGTAGGGCGGCAGGTCGAGCAGGTGACGCGTGAACGCGTCGATCAATCGTTGTTTTAATGGCGAAGGCTTGGCCAGTTCCAGCACAGCCTTATGCAGACTCTCCCAGGCGGCAGCACTCACGGTGTCGACACTCCCTCAAGGATCTATCGCTTCGAGTCCGATCGAAGGG